>JBAYVO010000081.1:0-8719 GCA_041674545.1 Candidatus Nanopelagicales bacterium
CGCGGGCTCAAACTGGTGTCAGCATCCATCACCATGATGACGTCGCGAGGCCCCGAGGTCGGCAGGATGCGCGCGAGCGCTTGGTTTAGCGCCCCGCCTTTCTTGTGTTCGTTGTCGACGCTCTCAATCGCCTCGTATCCCATTTCTAGGGCGATCTCGACCGTGCGATCGGTGCAGTTATCTGCGACGACGATGACCCGGTCGGGCGCGCGGGTCTGCTTCTTCAAAGCCGCCAGCGTGACCGGAAGCGAGAACTCTTCGTTGTGCGCTGGGACGAGGATGGTGACGCGTACACCCTCGTCGTCCTCCGCGGCATTGGCATCGTCATCTGCGGGGGTGCGAAGGCTAGCGAGCATGTCTCGCTTCGGATTGACAGAGAGCAGCGCGGCAATGGTCTCGAACGCGATTGCGGCACCGGCAACCGCCACGAGCGCGATCAACGCAATCGTGACCAAACCACCAGGAGGCAAGGCATTGGAGACCAAGAACTCAAACGGCCCGATGCTGGCTTCATGGGGTTCGGCGTACTCGCCGCCGCCCTCGAACAGTTGCCCAATCACGACAGCGAACACCGTCACGCAAAGAACGATCACGGCTACTAGTGCGACGACGAGACGTCCGGCGGCTACCGATTCGTCGGGCCGCCGTTGCGGTGTCTCGGGCAACGTCGCGAAGACATGCCGAGGACCATCTTTTTGCCCGCTACCAGTCATGATCCCGCCCGTGTGAAAAACCTGCCATCCCACGGGCAGCCTAGGAGAATCCGCTGTCTGAAGGGCAACAGGATTTCCTCCGCAGCAAATCGAGGGACGAGATTTCACTCAAGCAAACCCGTTTTCGCTACTCAGAAATGTCGGATCGATCCGATCCGGTCTGACGGTTTAAACGACGTTCGCGGGCCTTCATCCACGACTCATCGTGGATAGCGTCGAGAGGTAAGACCGGTGGATCCGGGTTCTCAATCAAAGGGGTAATTTGTGGAATCGCCAAGACGTCGTCGACTCTCGAGTCTGGTCGCACTAGGTGCGACGAGTGGCTTGATGGCAGTCGGCTTAGTAGCTGTAACCGGAGTGACTCCCGCACAGGCGTCACAGTCGGCATCGTTCGACTACACGGGCGGGGTGGAGTTGTTCGATGTTCCCGACAGCGTTCAGTCGTTGCGCGCGACGGTGTCTGGCGCTGCAGGCGCAGACGGTGTTGGCAAGGACGCCGGCAATCGAGGCGTCGGAGGCACCGCCTCGGCGGTCTTCCCAATTGACAGCACCCTGGACCTGAAGATCAACGTCGGAGGAAGCGGCTCGGGGCTGACCGGCGGCTACAACGGTGGCGGTAGCGGCGGAACGGGCAGCAGTGCAGGTGGCGGCGGCGGTGGAGCAAGTGACGTCACGTCCGGTAGCCAGCTCTTGATCGTCGCGCCAGGCGGCGGCGGTGGCGGCGGAAACGGTTCGGAAAACACCGGTGGAAACGGCGGAGCAGGAACCCAACAGGGTGAGTCGGGCGTTACCGGCGGCAACCAGGGCAGCAGTGGTCGCGGCAAGGGCGGTGCCGCCGCGCAGGTGGCAGGTGGGACCGCCACATCCGGCGGAGCCGGGGCCCGCGGAACATTTCAGATCTATAGCGGTGGCGGCGGTGGTGGCGGTGGCGGCGGCTATCTCGCAGGTAAGGGCGGCGCTGGCGGCAGCGGCGGAAATACCTCAACCGGTGGCGGTGGCGGCGGTGGCGCGGGCAACGCGTACATCGCCAACACAGGGAGCCAAGCATCATTCGGCTCCGGCGCGACGGGCAATGGATCGGTCAGTTTGAGCTGGGTGGAAGTGGAAACGGGCGGCCTGCCCGATGGTCGCGCCACCAATGCGTATGGCCCCGTGCAACTCGCCGCGAGCGGTGGCTCCGGCACGTATTCGTGGGCCCTCAGCAATCCGGGCGCGCTGCCTGCCGGGATGACCTTCGACGATGCCACGGGAACCCTGGCTGGCACCCCGAGTGCACCAGCGACGGCCGCTCTGGACTTCGTTGTGGACGATGGCGAGGGACTGACCTCAACGGCGTCGTTCTCGTTGGATGTTCTCCCAGCGAATGCCGTGGTCGGGGACGGTCCGGCGACGAGCATCTCGATCACAACGGCGACCGGAAACGGGACGGTGTGGCCAAGTGGAGGGACCGGCGCCGACGTGACGTCGGTAGCGTGCATGTTGTCGACCTCGGCAAACATGACGTCGGCGACATCTGTCCCGGCAGTTCAACCGATGCCGCTAAATGCCACGACAACCGTCTCGTGTCCCTTCACGGGATTGACCGCGAACACGCAGTATTTCTTCACGGTTGATGCCGTCCAGGCAGGCACCGCGCACAGTTCGGGCCAGCCTCAGATGTTCCAAACGTTGGCGCGTGCTGAGCAGTCCTTCAATCCGAAGTTCCCGAAGAATGTCAAGTTCAAGGGCACGACGAAACTGCTTGCCGCTGGGTCAGAGACCAGCAATGGCACGCCCGTGCGAGTCAAATTGTCGAAGAGCAACCGCAAGGCCATTGAGGGCCGTGGCGATCTCAGGTTGTTCAAGAAGATCGTCACCAAGAAGGGCAAGGTGTCGGTCAAGACGTTCGGCAATAAGTTCTACCTGAAGGTGACGTACGTGGCGAAGGGCAGTGCCACGGTTGCGCCGTTCAAGGTTCAGCGCGTCTATCACGTCGCGAAGTTGAAGAACCGTTAGCAGGGAGGTGCGGGCAGGCCACGGCTTGCCCGCACCATTACTCGCCGGTCGCGCGGCGCACCCGGAGCGCGATCGCCAACGAATCGTTCGATTGCCGCAGTGAAGCTAAGCGTTTCACTGCGGCAATCGAAGTTCGTGGGCCAACACGATCTCCCGAGGTTCGCGCCCGCCCAACGCCGCGCAGACCTCGCTACCGACTGCACGCGCCGCGTCGTCGAGGCAGAAGCTCAGATACGGGGTGCTCGCCGGGAACTCCGCCGGCAGTTCGTTCTCACAGAATGCGAAGACTGTGGGTGCGTCGGGTTCTGAGAGATCGATGAACTGACGGGGAATCGGTACTCCCCAAGACATGATTACTTCGGTTGACTGCTCTTGTGCGCACGACATGAACGCCTTGAGTTCTTCGTCGGCGCGTGGATCGACACGTGAGATTGTGAGATCGACGCCCAGCTCTGCGCCAGCGCGTTCTAGCGCGGCCATCATTGATTCAGTGAATGGGGGATCCTGAACACCCCGGACGCACACTGCGACTGACAGTTCCTCTGACTCCGCGCGGTCGTGGGTTTGAGCGAGGTACTCATACACCTCTGACGCGATTCTGGAGAAGTCGTAGGAGATCCGGGTATGGGGGGCGATCGAACTTGTCGAGGCGACCCAGACTGGCACACCAAAGGGAAACTCAGGAACATCAAGATCGTCGGCAGACTCCGAAAACGCTAGCGCCGCACTCACGTTGAGGCGCTGGCCTTGAGCTTCCGACTTTTCCAACATCAGGAGTCGGTAGTCGTCGCGACCGAGTTCCATGCCCAGGGTCATGGCGAACCGCGCCCACATCGGACCAGAGCCGTGTTCCATCTCGAACTCGTCAAGGGGATGGTAGATAAAGGCGACGTCACCCCCGGCGCCGCTTCTGAGCTGGGACGCCATCGGGTTGACCCGGTAACCGAGTTCGCGGGCAGCGGCGAGCACACGTTCACGAGTGTCTGGGCTCACCCTGTCTGCTCGATCGCTCAGTGCCAACGAGGCAGTCGAACGCGAGACGTAGGCGCGCTTTGCGACGTCAAGAATCGTCGGTCCACCCACGCTGTTTCTCCCCCGCTTGTTCGAATCTCAGCACGCGCGTTCTGGCCTGGTCTACTCACTGGCGATCGCGAGTGATCCACCACACGTGTTCGTGGGTTGGTCCGCTCGACTGCACCCACCCTAGTGCGGAGTGGGAGGAAAATAGGGCCACCTGTCAGAAGGATCACGTCACTAAATGCTGACTGGACTACCACTAGATCGATCGGATCGATCCGAAGTTTTTGGCCTTAGACCCCAAGGGATCGCGCTCTTGCGGGCTTATCGCGCCCGCAACGTTTGTCGGCCTGTTTCTGCCTGTCCGGCGAGTTGCGTTGCTGAGGGGGTTCCACTGAACTGGCGACGTGAAAATGCGCTCGAGCCTCCTCGGACTATTCGCGTTAACCGTGCTGGCGAGTTGCTCCCAAAGCGCAGAACCACAGATCACGGGCGTGCCTGACACCCTCTGGCAACAGGCGAGCGTGGTCAAGGACGGCAAGCCGTGGATCGTGGGCATCGGGGACTCCTTCATGTCAGGCGAGGCCGGCCGTTGGGCAAGCAACGGATCTGACAATGCGCCCTTGGGAGGGAACGGGGGATGGCTGGTTGGCACTATCGACCAGGTCTACGGCGACAGTGTCGAATACACCGAGTCGATCCCCGCATGCCATCGATCAGCAACTGCACCGATGTTCACCGGCTGGGATGTCAACCACGCAAATCTGGCATGTAGCGGTGCGCTGACTGAGTCCTTCGTAAACGATTCTGGACAGGCCAAACCGGGGATTGATTTCGCGAGCATCACCGCTGCGGACGGGCAAGTCGTCGCAGGGCAGGCAACGGCTTTGCAGGAGTTCGCCGCGTCCCACGAGGTATCGGCCGTGCTGTTGTCAATCGGCGGCAACGACATGGGCTTTGCCGAGATTATTTCGCAGTGTGTGTCCGGTTGGGTATCTGGAAGGCCGTGCAAGGACTCTGACTTCATCGCATCCCGAGTCAATCCCGACGTGAAGAAGGAGATTGCTGGCCGCATTGAACGGGCGATTGAGAATGTCAATACCGCGATGGTTCGTGCTGGAAAATCACCAGATAGTTGGCGACTACTCGTTCAACTGCCGCCGTCGCCCGTGCCGTCGAGCAGCGAAGTCGCACTTGATGACGAGGGCTTCAATCGACAAGCGGTGGGTGGCTGCGGGATGTTGGATGCGGACTTGGACTTCTCCAACAAGGTGCTCCTGCCGTACCTCGACGACATCATCACTGACGCTGTGAGTGGCAGTCGCAAGGCAACGAACAACGCACCAGTCACAGTGGTTGATATGAAGGATGCTCTCGACGGGCACCGATTGTGTGAGGAAGGGACTTCGCGGCCGCCGGCCGGAACGGGTATTCCGCCAGATGCGTTTGGGATTGAGGTCGAGTGGGTCCGGTTCATTTCGATCATCTCTGCTGAACTGGCACCGTCGTCGCCGGAAACCCAGGAGATCCTTCACCCCAACTACTTCGGTCAGCGTGCCCTCGCGTCGTGCATGACGCTGGCTCTAGAGGTCCCTGCGTCAACGGGCGAGGTGTCCTGCCGGCCCGCGTCCCCGGTCACCTTCGGGCCGCAGGCGCTGCCGCGCATGGAATTGCAGTCAAAGTAGTCGCCGCGAAGTCGTCTGGGCATGCGACCGACGTCCGCTTCTTGGACTGCTCGGGTCGTACTCACGCGCTTCAAAATCGACAGCGCTGTCACCACGCGTAATCGGATCGATCCGACATTTCGGACACAAAGATCATCGTTCGCGCTGACATACGGTCGCAAGGTGAATGAAATGGTTCAAACACGACGGTGGCGCGGGAGATTTTTGGCCGCACTGGCAATTGGTCTTGCGTGCATGGCGCTCCTCGTTGTCGTCAGTGTTCTTGCTCAAGGTTTGGATTCAACTGCCCAGCACAGCGTTTTGTACGCAGTGGCTGGAGGTGCGGTCGTTGGGCTCATCCGAATCGGCAGTCCCGTCGCACGCTACGTCGGATTCCTCGTCGGTTTGATCCTCGGCCTGGTGTACTTCGCGATTCTGGCGATCGCCGTACCTGGCGACTGGATCGGCCAAATGGTTGCCGGGCTCGTCGTCGTTGGAGTCGCCGTTGCGATCAGCGCCTTCAGCGGAATGTGGATCCAACTCTGGTCAGTATTTCTCGGCACGTTGCTCTTCATCGGGGCATACCAGCCGCTGTTTGACTCCCAGCTGTGGATGTTTGAGACCCAATCGGTCGGCACGCTTTGCCTGACGATCTTCCTTTCGACGGTCGGCTTCTGCGTCGTCATCGCAGTTGAACTTGTGGGAACGGGCAAGGTGGCGGCCCGGGTGTTGGACGAGCCGCCGGCCGTGTCAAACGACGGCACTGCCGCTGTCAGCGCACCCGAGGCGCACGGCCCGAGCATGACGACGGTGAACGACTTGATGGGTGCAAGCGGAACGGAGAAGAAGTAGTGAAGCAGCGCGGGATCAGGATGAGTCGTGCAAAATTCCGGGCGGGCCTTGCAGGTGTGTTGAGCGTTTCTGTCCTGGCAGCGAGCTGCGCGTTCGCTGCCCCGGCCGCCGCGGCGCCGAGTTCGAGCGTCCTTGATCAGTTGATGCCGTCGGACGAGCCGAACCCCATCGATGAAATCAACAAGCTGCTGCATCCCAGTGGCGATCCGACCATGAAGCCGAACCTGCTCAACAGCCACCCGACGGGACCGAATGCCACAGGTCTCAACGTCACAGTTGGGCGTGCTGTGGTGGTGTCGTCGAACGCGGACGGCAGTTCGGCTGGGTTGACGGCCTTGGTCAGCAAGACCCAGGTTTCAGGAGACGGCGGGCGCGTCGTCGAAGTGCCCATGGCGACGTCGAACCCAAGTAACTCCGACGGGTTCCGTTCGCTGACCGTTGTTGACGATTCGATCGTCTACGACGTAAACAACTCGGCACCCTCGGTGCAGACGTTCAATGCTGGCAACGGAAAGTACAGCGAAAAGCTGCCCGTGTCGGTCAAGGTGAAGACCTGGCTCGACGGCAAGGAGATCGACCCTGGCGACATGATCAACGTCACCGGGAACATCCGGATCGCCTACACCTTCCGCAACGAGACAGGCGTCAAGACTGCCCTGACGTTCAAAAACGCGCGGGGTGAATCGGTCACCGAATACGACGACATTCCTGTGCCATTTGGTGGCTCGTTCTCGTTGACGCTCCCACCGAGCTTCGCCGATGTGAATGCGCCGTGGGCTAGTGGCGCTATGTCACCTTCGGGTCTGGTGATGTCCGGGTCGGTGAACTTACTCGGTCCGATCCCGGTGATCGGTGGCATTGAGCAAACACTGGAATTGACCGCCCGTGCAGAGAAGGCGACGTTGCCCGCCGCGACGTACCAAGCGGTCCCGGTGACGCTGTCGACCACGCAGGCGGACCTTGCGATGCAAGCGGGGCCGGTCGCTGAGCAACTCGCCCAGATCGGTGCTCGCGGGGTCAAGCTGGCAGATGACGAGCTCCTCAAGTACCACGCACTGTTTACCAAGTATGTGGCTGTCGCGGAGGACATCAACGAGCGCTATGTTCGGCCGATCTTGGCAGGGTTCAAGGACGGCACGTACGAGAAGATGCTCGACGACGGACTCGATCAGGTCGTCCAACTCGATTCCGGCGCGCAGCAACTCGGTCAACTCTTGCCCGTGGCAACGGAAGTCATCGGCTACCTCAACACGGCGATCCAGACAGGTGTCCCGATCGCGGAAGAGAACCTGGCGACGATCAACCAGATCATCGCGGTCTATGAGGAGTACCTGCCCAAGATCGAGGCAATGGTCCCGCAGATGCAAGCGACAATGAATTGGATCGAGGACAACCTCGCTGGCTACCTCGACGAAGGTCTCGCACTCGCGGAGAACGCCGAGAAGATTTGCGGCGAAGTGCAGTCCATCGACAACAAGATCGATGCCTTCATGGAGTACCTGGACACCACCATCAAGCCCTACATTCCCACAATTGTCTGGGACACCGTCGTCGGATACCTCCAACCAATCATCAATACCTTCACTGCGATCGAGGGATATGTAAACAACTGCGTCACGTATGCGCCCACGGTTGTTGAGTCACTCAAGACTGCGCAAGAACAACTGCCCACGTACATCGGGTACGCGCAGGCAGCGCTGGGGGTCTTCAAACAGATCCTCGCGTTGGCCAAGAAGTACAACCCGTACGTCGAGGACTTCGTAGCAAACCAAGCTGAGTACATCAAGCTGGTGGACAACAACAAGTGCCCCAAGACCCCGGAGGGGATCACCAAGTGTGGGTACATGCAACAGGTCGATTTCCTCTATGGATTGATGCAACAGGCAACCGCAGCAGTCAACGACAGCATGGTTCCCGGGCTCGACAAGGTCGTGAATGACTACCTTCCGCTGGTGCGCCAGTACTACCAACTGCTGCAGCGCAAGGTAAATGAGTACGGCCCGCAAGCAGAGGCACTATTGCCGACAGTCATCAACTACGTCGAATCGACGTTCGGCACGCTCGAGGGTTACACCGGACAGGCATCCAAATACATCGACGATGCGGGCGTCATGATTGGCCGAACAGTCGCTGCGATGGAAGCCATGGAGGCGCGCGGGGCGGCAGGGCAAGGACAACCGGCGGGTGCCAACGCTGCGGGTGCTGACACAAGTCTCGCGGTGTACCAGTTCAGCATGGCGCCAGCGGCTGACCCTGGCGCTGAGAACCTCAAGATGATCGGCCTCGCATTGCTGTCGGCACTTGTGGCGCTCGGGTTGGGGACGTTCCTTCACCGCCGTAATACTCGCATCGGCCGATAGGCAGACGGGCGCCGCTGGCCTGTGACACACGGTGGGCTAGGTGGGTGGAGCACTGCACTGTGAGGCCACGGCCCCACGCACCTACTCGTCTTTGCTGTCCGTCAACAGGTTTGCGCCG
>JBAYVO010000082.1:0-8703 GCA_041674545.1 Candidatus Nanopelagicales bacterium
CATGACGCGGCACCAGGGTGGTGGCCACAAGCGCGCCTACCGCATCATCGACTTCAAGCGTGCCGACAAAGACGGTGTGCCCGCGAAGGTCGCTCACATTGAGTACGACCCGAACCGCACCGCGCGTATCGCGTTGCTGCACTACGCAGACGGCGAGAAGCGCTACATCATTGCGCCAGAGAAGCTCAAGCAGGGTGACCGCGTTGAGACCGGCCCAGGTGCCGATATCAAGCCGGGCAACAACCTGCCGATGCGCAACATCCCGACCGGTACTGTCATCCACGCCATTGAGCTTCGCCCGGGTGGTGGAGCAAAGATCGCCCGTTCCGCTGGTGCCAGCGTGCAGCTCGTTGCAAAGGATGGCCCGTACGCACAGCTGCGTATGCCGTCCGGCGAAATCCGCAACGTCGACTTGCGCTGCCGCGCAACGGTCGGCGCGGTGGGTAACGCTGAACAGTCGAACATCAACTGGGGTAAGGCCGGACGTATGCGTTGGAAGGGCAAGCGCCCGACCGTACGTGGTGTCGCGATGAACCCGGTCGATCACCCGCATGGTGGTGGCGAAGGAAAGACGTCCGGTGGACGTCACCCCGTCAACCCCAACGGAAAGCCAGAAGGCCGCACTCGGGCGAAGAACAAGGCAAGCGACAAGTTCATTGTTCGCCGCCGCAAGACCGGAAAGAAGCGATAAGTCATGCCACGTAGCCTCAAAAAGGGCCCGTTTGTTGACGGCCACCTGCTCAAGAAGGTCGAAAAGCAGAACGAAGCCGGAACCAAGACGGTCATCAAGACGTGGTCACGTCGTTCGATGATCATTCCGGACATGCTTGGACACACCCTCGCGGTGCATGACGGCCGTAAGCACGTGCCGGTGTTCATCAGCGAGAACATGATCGGACACAAGCTTGGCGAATTTGCGCCAACGCGGACGTTCAAGGGTCACATCAAGGACGACCGTAAAGCGCGTCGCGGCTAACTAGCCACGATCACCGAAGACATAAACCGACTAGAACCAACAGCGAGGAAAAGCGATGGAAGCCAGGGCCCAGGCGCGGTACATCCGCGTGACGCCCATGAAGGCCCGCCGAGTGGTGGACCTTATTCGTGGGTTGCCTGCCGCAGAGGCACAGGCAATCTTGCGGTACGCGCCGCAAGCTGCGACCGAACCGGTCGGCAAGGTGCTCAACAGCGCCATCGCCAATGCCACCAACAACAACGGAGCCGACTTCAGCTCACTCGTCATTACTGAGGCGCGTGTTGATGAGGGTCCGACCATGAAGCGATTCCGTCCGCGGGCACAAGGCCGTGCGTACCGAATTCGCAAGCGTACGAGCCACATCACGATTGTTGTTGGGACGCCGGAAGACGCCCCAACTGGGAAGAAGAGGTAACCGCCGTGGGCCAGAAAGTAAACCCGCACGGCTTCCGCCTGGGAATCTCGACGGACTTCACGTCGCGTTGGTTCGCAGATAGCGCCAAAGAAGGTCAGCGCTACCGCGACTACGTGAACGAAGACGTCAAGATTCGCAAGCTGATGACCGAGGGCATGGAGCGCGCAGGCATTTCCAAGGTGGAGATCGAGCGCACGCGTGAGCGCGTTCGCGTCGATATCCACACTGCTCGTCCCGGCATCGTGATCGGCCGTCGTGGCGCCGAAGCAGACCGCATCCGCGGCGAGCTCGAGAAGCTCACCGGCAAGCAGGTTCAGCTCAACATCCTCGAGGTGAAGAACCCGGAGGCGGATGCTCAACTCGTCGCCCAAGGTGTTGCCGAGCAGTTGTCGAGCCGTGTCTCGTTCCGCCGGGCAATGCGTAAGGCAATGCAGAGTGCGATGAAGTCCGGCGCCAAGGGCATCCGGATCCAGGTCGGTGGACGTTTGGGTGGCGCAGAAATGAGCCGCACTGAGTTCTACCGTGAAGGTCGCGTCCCGTTGCACACCCTGCGTGCCGACATCGACTACGGCTTCTACGAAGCACGTACGACATTCGGTCGCATCGGCGTCAAGGTGTGGATCTACCACGGTGAAGTTTCAACCGACACCGAAGAGCGTCGCAAGCAGCAGCAGGAACGCCTCGCGCGTCCAGGCGCTGGTGGCGGGGCACGTCGCGGTGGTGGCGGCGGACGCGGTGGAGACCGTGACCGCGGTGGCGATCGTGGTGGACGTGGAGCGCCTCGCGGTGTAGAAGCTGCCGCAGCTGCACCTGTCGAGACCACGCCAGTTGTTGCAGACCAAACACCAGATTCGGCCAAGGCCGTTACCGAAGCCGTGACGGGGGAGTAGCACATGTTGATTCCTCGCAAGGTCAAGTACCGCAAGCAGCACCACCCGAAGCGCAGCGGAGCCGCCAAGGGCGGAACCGAAGTGACGTTTGGTGACTGGGGTTTGCAGGCATTGGAACCGGCGTACGTTACGAACCGTCAGATTGAATCGGCGCGTATCGCGATCAACCGGCACGTGAAGCGTGGCGGCAAGGTCTGGATCACCATCTACCCAGACCGCCCGTTGACCAAGAAGCCTGCCGAAACCCGCATGGGTTCCGGTAAGGGTTCGCCTGAATGGTGGGTCGCGAACGTGAAGCCAGGACGGGTCATGTTCGAACTGTCCTACCCAGACGAAAAGGCAGCGAAGGACGCGCTTACCCGCGCCGCCCACAAGCTGCCGATGAAATGCCGCATTGTTCGGCGAGAGGTGAGTGAAGACTAATGTCAGCTCTAACGCCTACGTCCGAACTTCGAAAGATGGACGATCAAGGTCTAGCGACGAAGCTGGTCGAAGCCAAGGAAGAACTTTTCAACCTTCGCTTCCAGGCCGCCACCGGGCAGCTAGAGAGCCATGGTCGTCTCAAAGCAGTCCGACGCGAGATTGCCCGGCTGTACACCATCATGCGCGAGCGCGAGCTCGGCATCATTGCAACAGATGAGGAGGTCGCCGTATGAGCGAGGCGACCGCGACTGAGCTCGAGACCCGCGGCGAACGTAAGGTTCGCGAAGGGCTCGTCGTCAGCGACAAAATGGACAAGACCGTAGTGGTGGCTGTGGAAGACCGTTTCAAGCACCCCATGTACGGGAAGGTTGTGCGCCGCACCTCACGGTTGAAGGCACACGACGAAGAGAACAGCTGTGGCACCGGTGACCGCGTGCTGCTGATGGAAACCCGACCGTTGTCAGCGACGAAGCGCTGGCGCGTAGTTGAAATCCTGGAAAAGGCGAAGTAGATGATTCAGCAAGAGTCGCGACTGCGCGTTGCCGATAACACCGGTGCCAAGGAACTCCTTTGCATCCGTGTGCTCGGTGGCTCGGGTCGTCGTTACGCCGGCATTGGTGACGTCATTGTCGCCACGGTCAAGGACGCCATTCCAGGCGGCAACATCAAGAAGGGTGAGGTCGTCAAGGCTGTCATCGTTCGCACCAAGAAGGAACGTCGTCGTCCAGACGGTTCCTACATCAAGTTTGACGAGAACGCTGCCGTCGTACTCAAGGAAGCTGGCGAGCCTCGTGGCACGCGCATCTTCGGGCCAGTCGGCCGCGAGCTTCGCGACAAGAAGTTCATGAAGATCATCTCGCTCGCCCCGGAGGTGCTGTGATGGCTGGCCTCAAGGTCCGCAAGGGAGACACCGTTCAGGTGATCTCCGGCAAAGACAAGGGTGTCAAGGGCAAGGTCATCAAGACCATTCCCGAAGAAAGCCGTGTCATCGTCGAAGGTGTGAACCGCGTGAAGCGTCACACCAAGGCTGGTCAGGGTGCTGCAGGCTCCAAGACCGGTGGAATCATCGTTCAGGAAGCATCGATTCACGTGTCAAACGTGATGGTCGTTGACTCCGACGGAAAGCCAACTCGGGTTCGCAAGCGTCGCGAGACGGTCGACAAGAACCGTCCCGACGGCACGAACTACGCCGCAACGCGCGGAGTGCGCGTCTCGGCTCGTAGCGGTAAGGACATCGCATGACAACGGAACTCGCTGCTCCAGCGGTACCTCGCCTCAAGACGCGGTACAACGACGAACTTCGCGCACAACTGCAGGCCGACCTCGGTCTGGCAAACGTGATGCAGGTTCCTGGACTCACCAAGATTGTCGTCAACATGGGCGTGGGCGAAGCCGCTCGCGACTCCAAGTTGATGGACGGCGCCGTGCGCGACCTCACGACGATCACTGGCCAGAAGCCAGCCGTCACGCGGGCCCGCAAGTCAATTGCGCAGTTCAAGCTTCGTGAAGGGCAGCCCATCGGTTGCCACACGACGCTTCGTGGCGATCGCATGTGGGAGTTCCTCGATCGCCTGCTGTCGGTCTCACTTCCCCGTATCCGTGACTTCCGTGGCCTGTCGCCACGTCAGTTCGACGGCCGCGGAAACTACACTTTTGGTCTCAACGAACAGGCTATGTTCGCCGAGATCAATCAGGACAGCATTGACCGAGTTCGTGGCATGGACATCACCGTGGTTACGACTGCCGAAAACAACGAGCAGGGACTCGCGCTTCTCAAGGCGCTCGGCTTCCCGTTCCAGGCCAAGTAGTACCAGGGAGATTTGACGCAATGGCAAAGACTGCACTCAAAGAGAAGCAAAAGCGCAAGCCGAAGTTCGCAGTGCGTGCGTACACGCGTTGCAACCGCTGCGGGCGCCCGCACTCGGTCTACCGCAAGTTCGGCCTGTGCCGGATTTGTTTGCGCGAGATGGCTCACCGTGGCGAACTGCCCGGTGTCACCAAGTCTTCTTGGTAAGCACCACCCCCAGACTTCATAAACCTCACTAACGGCGAAGGTCCCCGACAGGGGAAACCACTCCGAGAAGGGCCGGATGGCCATGACGATGACAGACCCAATCGCAGACATGCTGACGCGTCTGCGCAACGGGAGCACGGCGTACCACGATTCAGTGGCGATGCCGTACTCAAAGATCAAAGAAGGCGTTGCGAAGATCCTCGTGCAGGAGGGCTACGTTGCTTCGGTTCGTACCGAAGAAGCAACTGTTGGCCAAACTCTGATCGTTGACCTCAAGTACGGCCCCAACCGTGAGCGCTCAATCGCTGGCCTACGCCGCGTGAGCAAGCCCGGGTTGCGTGTCTACGCCAAGAGCACGGGTATGCCAAAGGTCCTCGGTGGACTCGGCATCGCCATCATCTCCACCTCGTCGGGTCTGTTGACTGACCGACAGGCTGCCAAGAAGGGCGTAGGTGGGGAAGTCCTCGCCTACGTTTGGTAAGGGGTCTACTGATGTCACGTATTGGACGTTTGCCAATTGCAGTTCCCTCTGGCGTAAAGATTGAGATCGCCGGACAGGACGTTACGGTTACTGGCCCCAAGGGGACGCTGAACCACACGATCGCCGAGCCGATCAAGATCGAGAAGGGCGAAGACGGCGAGTACGTCGTGAGCCGTCCGAACGATGAGCGCGTGAGTAAGTCACTGCACGGGCTGTCGCGTACGTTGGTCAACAACATGGTGATCGGCGTTACCGAGGGCTACTCCAAGACTCTTGAGGTGTCCGGCACTGGTTACCGCGTCGCCCCCAAGGGTGCAGGACTTGAGCTGCAGCTCGGGTTCAGCCATCCCGTTCAGGTTGATGCCCCAGAAGGCATCAAGTTCGCTGTCGAGACCCCAACCCGTTTCAAGGTTGAGGGGATTGACAAGCAGAAGGTTGGCGAAGTTGCTGCCAACATCCGCAAACTGCGTAAGCCCGACCCGTACAAGGGTAAGGGCGTTCGGTACGCGGACGAAGTTATTCGTCGCAAGGCCGGAAAGGCTGGTAAGTAGTAATGCCAAGGACTATCTCCAAGAAGATTGGCACCGGTACTCGCCGGTCGACCGGTCGCATCCGTCGCCACGCGCGCGTTCGCAAGAACGTCTCCGGCACGGGCGCGCGTCCACGTTTGGTCGTGTTCCGTTCGGCGCGTCACATCGAGGCCCAGGTCATCGACGACACCGCAGGCAAGACGCTGGCGTCTGCTTCGACGATGGAATCCGATGTGCGCACGCTTGACGGCGATAAGACCGCCGCAGCCAAGCGCGTTGGCGAATTGGTCGCCGAGCGTGCGAAGTCAGCGGGAGTCGATGCAGTCGTGTTCGATCGCGGTGGCTACCGTTACCACGGGCGTATCGCAGCCGTTGCTGACGCAGCGCGCGAAACCGGACTCACGTTCTAGTAGCGATTCGACTAACCCAAACTAAGACTTAGAAACTAAGGAAGAAGGACACATGGCTGCACAGCGCCGGGAGCGCCCCCAAGGTCGGGGTGGTGCTGAGAAGAGCAACTACCTCGAGCGCGTGGTTGCGATCAACCGCGTCTCAAAGGTGGTCAAAGGTGGCCGCCGCTTCAGCTTCACCGCACTCGTTGTGGTCGGCGACGGCGACGGCCAGGTAGGCGTCGGCTATGGCAAGGCCAAGGAAGTTCCGGCCGCCATCGCTAAGGGCGTTGAAGAAGCGAAGAAGAGCTTCTTCAAGGTGCCGCGGATCCAAGGAACCATTCCTCACCCGGTCACGGGCGAGAAGGCTGCCGGAATCGTGCTCCTTCGTCCGGCTTCACCAGGTACTGGCGTTATCGCCGGTGGCCCGGTGCGTGCAGTACTCGAATGTGCTGGCGTTCACGATGTCCTGAGCAAGTCACTTGGCTCGGACAACGCGATCAACATCGTCCACGCGACGGTGCAGGCACTCAAAGAACTCGAACGTCCAGAGGAAGTTGCGGCTCGCCGCGGACTCCCGCTGGAAGATGTTGCGCCCGCCGCACTTTTGCGTGCACGCGCAGCTGGATTAGCGGAAGCTGCAGGTGCTAGCAATGGCTGAACTCAAAGTCACACAAACTCGCTCGGGGATCGGCGGGACCGCCAACCAGCGGGCAACGCTGAAGACCCTGGGTTTGAAGCGGATCGGTGATTCTGCCGTTCGTGAAGATCGTCCAGAGGTCGTGGGAATGCTGCGTACCGTGTCGCACTTGGTAACTGTTGAGGAGGTTGAGCAGGCATGACACTCAAAGTTCATCACTTGCGCCCCGCACCGGGAGCCAAGACTGCAAAGACTCGTGTTGGTCGTGGTGAAGCTGGAACCCGCGGTAAGACCGCTGGTCGTGGAACCAAGGGAACGAAGGCTCGTTACCAAGTTCCCGCAGGATTCGAGGGTGGCCAGATGCCACTTCACATGCGCCTGCCGAAGCTCAAGGGTTTCAAGAACCCGAACAAGGTGGCCTACCAGGTCGTCAGCGTCGCCGCGCTCGGACAACTTTTTCCAAATGGTGGCGAAGTTTCGATCGATGATCTCGTTAAAGCGGGCGCAGTCCGCAAGAATCTCCCAGTGAAGATTCTTGGGAATGGCGAAATCTCGGTTGCAGTCACTGTGAGCGCGAACGCGTTCTCGCAGTCCGCGAAGGACAAACTGGCAGCAGCCGGTGGCACTGCGGTAGAGGTCTGAGTTAGCTGTGCTAGCTGGGTTGGCATCGGCATTTCGCACGCCTGATCTACGGAAGAAGATTCTCTTCACCCTAGGTCTATTGGCGATCTATCGACTTGGTGCGGTTGTTCCGACGCCAGGTGTGGATTACGCGGCGATCCAGCGTTGTGTTGACATCGTTCAAGACAATTCGCTGTACGGCCTCATCAACCTGTTTAGCGGCGGGGCGTTGCTGCAGCTGAGTATTTTTGCGCTCGGCATCATGCCGTACATCACCGCCAGCATTATTCTGCAGTTGCTTGTGGTGGTGATTCCGCGGCTTGAAGCTCTCAAGAAGGAGGGCTCGAGCGGGCAAGCGAAAATCACCCAGTACACGCGGTATTTGACGATTGCGCTCGCGGTCCTGCAGGGCACAACAATCCTCACTCTCGCGCGCACTCCTGGTCGACTGTTCCAAGGCTGCAATGAAGAGCTGATTCCGAATCAGTCAATTCCGCTGATTCTGTCGATGATTATCGCGCTGACTGCTGGTACAGCGCTCATCATGTGGTTCGGAGAGCTCATCACCGACCGCGGTATCGGCAACGGTATGTCGCTGCTCATCTTCGTCTCGATCATCTCGACCATGCCTGGGCAATTCCTGCGCATTTTGCAGGAGCGTGGCCCGTTCACCTTCACCGTTGTGTGCTTTGTCGGTCTCGTCGTGATTGCCGCAGTGGTCTATGTTGAACAGGCTCAACGCCGAATACCCGTCCAGTACGCAAAGCGGATGGTCGGATCCAAAATGTACGGCGGAGCCTCGACCTACATTCCACTCAAGGTCAACATGGCTGGTGTTATCCCGGTCATCTTCGCCTCGTCGTTGCTCTACATTCCGCAACTGATCGTCACGTTGACGGGCAGCCAAGAGGAATGGGCTCAGTGGATCTCTCGGAACTTGCAGGACGGCTCTGAGCCGGTCTACCTGATCGTCTACTTCCTACTCATCATCTTCTTCGCATACTTCTACGTGTCGATCACGTTCGATCCGGTGGAAGTTGCCGACAACATGAAGAAGTACGGCGGGTTCATTCCGGGTATTCGCGCAGGCAAGCCGACTGCGCAGTACCTCGACTACGTGCTGACGAGATTGACCTTGCCGGGGTCGATATATCTGGCGGTGATCGCGATCATCCCGTTCATCGCATTTGGTGGGCTGGGTCTTGGGCAGTCGTTCTTGTTCGGCGGCACATCCCTGCTCATCATGGTCGGCGTCGGACTCGACACGGTGAAGCAACTTGAGTCACAACTGCAGCAGCGAAACTACGAAGGCTTCTTGAAGTAG
>JBAYVO010000083.1:0-8597 GCA_041674545.1 Candidatus Nanopelagicales bacterium
CTGGGCTGAAGGCGCAGGCGGAGGAGGCGGGAGTCCGCATCTACATCCACTCCCCGTATGTCATCAACGTCGCCACGAGCAACAACCGGATCAGGATCCCGAGCCGCAAGATTCTGCAGCAGCAGGTGTCAGCGGCTGCGCAGATCGGCGCTGCCGGTGTCATCGTCCACGGCGGCCACGTCACGAAAGACGATGATCCGCAGCTCGGCTACGACAACTGGCGCAAGACCTTCGAGCGGATGGACCTTGAGGTTCCGGTCTTCATTGAAAACACCGCCGGTGGGAACAACTCCATGGCGCGACGCCTGGAGTCGATCGCACGGTTGTGGGACGCACTCGACGGATTCGATGCGGGTTTCTGCCTGGACACCTGTCACGCGTGGGCCGGCGGCATCGAGATGCCAGAGGCGGCGGAGAAAATCCTGGCGATCACTGGCCGGATCGATTTGGTGCACGCCAACGACTCCCAGGGCGGGTTCGACTCCGGCCGTGACCGCCATGCCAACTTCGGCGACGGCACGATCGCGGTTGATGCCCTGGTCGATTGCATCGCTACGGCGGGGGCCTCGGTTATTTGTGAAACGCCCGCAGCTGGTATCGCTGCCGATATCGACGTGTTGCGCGCTCAAGTCCCCGCTTGATGCCGTGGCAAGGCGGCGGTTCATCCCTGGGCATTGGAAGTTTCGGTCGTCGGACAAAGGCTGGGGACGTTTGTAGGGCCAGGCTGGGCACGACGTGCCCAAAGTGGGGTCATTCGTCCCGCATCGGGCATCCAGGACAGGCAGCGATCCGCCCATTCCCCGACGGTTGGGGATATTCGGGAAGTGTGTGACCAAATTCGGTCGCGGACTGCTCAATGCAGGCTTGCAACTCAGGGGCGTAGCAGTTGCCCAACTATCCAAAGATCGCTACTGTCCGCCTGTCAATTGACGCGACGACGGGAGTAGTTCGTGAAAGAACAGCGGTCCAAGGCCCATAGTTCGAAGGTCTTCAGTGGATTGGTTTCGGGCGCCATGATTGCGGCAGGGCTGACCCTGGGTATTGCGGGTCCGGCACTCGCTGTTCCGCCAAGCTGCCTCGGACTGTCGGTGAATACACCCGGCACGCCCACCCAGTGTGTGGCACCCGGAACGCTCGGGTCCGGCGCTTACGTATCCCTGGGTGTTGTTGTTGAAGGCGCTTCAGGTGGCGGGGGCTACAACGGCGATTACTCCACAGGTGGTAGCGGGGCGTTGGTGACGGCGACAATCTCGGTCCCCGCGGGCTCGACATTGGATCTATATGTGGGAGACGGCGGGCTAGCCACGGACCAAGGCGACGACAACTACGAAGGCGCAGGCGGTGGCGGGAGCAGCGCAGTCACACTTGCCGGTGGAATTCTCTTGCTTGAAGCAGGCGGCGGTGGCGGCGGCACGAATATTAGAGACTGGGATGGCGGAAACGCCAGTACGTCATCCGGCGCAGGTGAGGCTGGAATCAATTCCGGGGTGTGCGGCGGTCGGGGTGGCAACGCAGATGGCCTCGGTAGCGGCGGGGCAGCGGGAAGTTCCTCAGGTTCAGCCGATGGGATCCCTTGCGCTGGAGATGGCCTCTCGAGCCCAGGCTATGCGGGGGGTAGCGCGCCAACAGGCGATGGTGGAGCCGGTGGTTCATCCACTGGCGTCCTCGTCGGCAGTGGCGGCTGGGGCTACCACAAGGGTGGTGACGGCGGAGCTGCCGCTGGGTCCGGTTTGGATTGGGTATACGGCGGCTCTGGCGGCGGCGGCGGATTCGGTGGCGGCGGCGGGGGTCCATCTGCAGTGGTCGATTCCGACGAGGGTGCGACCGGCACCGGTGGTGGCGGTGGAAGCTACTTGAGCCCGGGCTACAGCACCGGCACCTTCGACATGGCCGACAACGGCAACTATGAAGGCGACGGTGACCCCGGAGAAATCACGTTTAGCGCGACATCTGAGGGATCAGTGCTCACAAAACAAGCTGACCCGACCGACGTGACGACCTCCTCGGCAGTGTTGCACAGCGCCGTGGATCCAGGTTCCATCTTTGATGGATCACCGAGCATTCGGTATTCGACGTACGCATCGATGGCATCCGGAATCGCGTATGCGACGGTATCGCCGACATCCGTCGCGGCAAGCGCAGGTGACACCAACGTAACCGGAACAATTGCGTCGGGTTTGAAGGCATGCACCACCTACTACTACCAAGTGTTGTCTGTGAGCTCCGATGATCCACCGGCGACGACTTTCGGCGAGATTGAGTCGTTCACGACCCTCGGATGCTCAACGAAGCTCCCTCTGACGGTGAAAGCAAAGTCATCCGGCAAGAAACTGGCCCGATCAGGAAAATCAGTTGTGGTGAAGTCGGCTACGACGACTGGATTAGGCAAGGTGCAGACGAAGGTCAAGTGCGCCCCGAAGTCTAGCGAGCGTGGGGACCTGAGGTTCTGCACCTACAAGGTGGGTGCCAATGGCAAGGTGACTGTAAAGACCTACGGCTACCCCCGAGTCAAGATCACCGTCGTTCAGCAGGCGGTACCTAAGAAGAACTCAGAAGCAACCCCCTCCACTAAGTGGAAGCGCACCTGGTCCGTCAGTTAGTCCACCTGGCACGCCTGGCAACCCCCGCCGTCCCGCCCGATTTAGGCCAAGTTTCGCCTGAATCGGGCCGGATGGTGGGGGTTTTGCGATACGGATGGTGCCTCGATTCGGCGCGGAGTGCCTATCTGTGGATAGGGGATGCGGGTGGTGGCGAGGGCGGGGTACTCTTTAGGGACGCAATCGCGTGGGACCCATGAGTTTTGGATCTTTCGCACTGTTGCGCAACGCACATGTGAGACCTCCTGCTACGGATCGTCCGTAGCCGATCAAGCCCAGAGGAGGTGGTCTGAAGCATGCGTAAGTATGAAGTGATGGTCATTCTTGACCCGGAACTAGAAGAGCGAACTGTTCAGCCAAGCCTGGAGACGTTTTTGAACGTCGTCCGCAACGATGGCGGAACCGTCGACAACGTTGAAATTTGGGGCCGTCGTCGGCTCGCATACGAAATCAACAAGAAGTCAGACGGCATCTACGTCGTCATCGACCTCAACTGCAAGATCGAGACCGTCAAGGAACTCGATCGCCAGCTGAACCTCAATGAGGCAGTGCTACGTACCAAGGTTGTCCGGGCAGCGGAAAAGAAGAAGAAAGAAGAAGCCGCCTAGTTCCTTGGCGTAACTCGCCACCTACATCTCTCTCGTCCCCGCGTTGCGTGGTCGACGACAAACTCGCGGCAAGGCCGCGGCGAAAGGACAAAACATCATGGCTGGTGAAACCACCATCACGATCGTTGGAAACCTGGTCGACGACCCGGAACTGCGATTCACCGCAAGCGGAGTTGCTGTTGCAAACTTCCGTGTTGCCTCGACGCCTCGCGCATTCGACAAGCAGACCAATGAGTGGAAGGACGGCGAATCGCTGTTCCTCTCGTGCTCGGTCTGGCGTCAATACGCCGAGAACGTCGCGGAGTCGCTCACCAAGGGAACGCGAGTGATCGTTAGCGGTCGCCTCAAGCAGCGTTCGTACGAGACCAACAACGGTGAGAAGCGCACCGTGTTTGAAATTGACGTGGAAGACGTGGGCCCAGCCCTCCGTAACGCCACGGCGAAGGTCTCGAAGGTCAACCGTTCCGGTGGCGGCGGAGGCGGCGGATTCGATTCCGGCTCCACCGGCCGTAGCACCGGCAACGATGACCCGTGGGCCAGCGGTCCAGCTGCAGCGGAAGAACCGCCCTTCTAAATCCACCATCACGTAGACGAATTTCGGAGTTTGTGAACCATGCCAAAACCACCACCCCGCCCAATGAAGAAGAAGGCCTGCGGCTTCTGCCGTGAAGAAGTCGATCACATCGACTACAAGGACCTCAACCTCCTGCGTAAGTACATCTCGGACCGCGGCAAGATCCGCGCTCGCCGAGTGACCGGAAACTGCACGCAGCACCAGCGCGACATCGCCACCGCCGTCAAGAACGCGCGCGAAATGGCGATGCTCCCCTACACCTCGACCGCCCGCTAAGCGCCGCGGCGAATCGGATAGGACACAAAGATGAAACTGATTCTTACTCAGGAAGTTGATGGCCTCGGAGCACCGGGAGACATCGTTGACGTCAAGGACGGCTACGGCCGTAACTTCCTCGTCCCCCGCAACCTGGCATTTGCCTGGTCAAAGGGTGCCGAGAAGCAGATCACGCAGATCAAGCGTGCGCGTGATGCCCGTGCGATCCGCGATGCGGCTCACGCGAACGAAGTGAAGCAGCAGCTTGAAGCGCTTGCCGTGAGCTTGCCTGCACGTGTTGGTGCGAACAACAAACTGTTCGGCTCGATCAACGTCGGCGACATCGCCGATGCTGTTCGCGCGAGCGGCGGACCACTGCTTGAGAAGCGTGCGATCACCCTCGCAGCGCCGATCAAGACGGCTGGAAAGCACAAGGTTCAGGTAAAACTTCACGAAGATGTCTCGGCTGCCGTCACGATTGACGTGGTTGCCGCTTAGAGTTATCTCATGATCAAAACAAAACCCATGCTGCCCCTATTCACACGCCGGGGCGGTGTGGGTTTTGTCGTTGGTGCCGTTCTTGTATCGGGCGGGTTCGCTAGTGCTGCAGCTCCGGCCGCGGCCTCGCAGAGTTCACCGGCGGTCTTCGTCTTGGCATTGGTCCCGCCGCTTCCTGAGGCCGAAGTCAACGCGAAACCCGCCCCGCAGGTGCGCGTAGCGGGGCCAATCGCCAAGCGAACGATTGGGTACTCCGTGCAAGGCCGCAAGATCGTGGCCCGGCTATACGGCTCGCCGGATGCGACGAAGGTCGGCGTCATGATCGGTTCGATGCACGGTACCGAGCGTGGCGGGATCCCTGTAGCGAAGCGGATCGAGAAGCTTGGTGCACCTGCAGGAACGGCACTGTGGGTGATTCGCAATCTGAACCCTGATGGGTCACGAATCAACCAGCGCGGCAACGCGAACAAAGTTGACCTTAACCGCAACGGCACTCATATCTGGGCTGCTAAAGCGCGCGCACCTGTGTACTACCCAGGGCCTTCGTCCGCGTCAGAGCCAGAGACTCGTGCGTATATCTCGTTCTTGGAGTCTGTAAAGCCTGATGTCGTATTGATCTATCACCAACACGGCACCGGAGTCGACAGCTATCGGCAGAAGAATGCTGGCCTGACTAAAGGTTTGGCGAAGCGGATGAAGCTTCCCGTAAAGCCGTTCAACTGCGACGGCGAATGCACGGGCACGCTCACCGGTTGGTTCAACACGACGCAGGCTGGTGCCGCTCTGACGATCGAACTCACGGCCTCGGTGAACACGAAGAAGATCAACCGCTGGGCGAAGGCTGCCCGATGGTCGGTTCGCTACGTGCCTGACGTCAACGGCTAAAGCTCGAGTCGCACGTGGTCGACGATGCCGTCGGCTGCGGGTTCAACCATCGCTACCACTGCATCGAAATCTGCCTGGCTGCCGTAGTAGGGGTCGGGGGTCTCTAGGGCTGGGTCGTCCTCGGGTAGGTGCATGAGCGCCGGATCGAACGAACGGAAGATCCGCACGTTCCCGGCGAGCAGTGAATCTGGCGCGATCCCACGAAGGTCGCGGACGTTGTCGTAATCCATGCCCAACACCAGGTTGAAGCGTTCGAAGTCCGCGGCGGTGAACTGTGCGGCCGTGTGGCCATAGTCGTACCCGGCACGCTGCAGGGCCACCTCACTGCGTCGATCAGCTGACTCACCTGCGTGCCAGCCTGCTGTCCCAGCCGACTCAACTTCGACCAGATGCCCGAGTCCGGCGCGCTGCAAGCGGGCGGCGAGTACCTTCTCGGCAATCGGGGATCGGCAGATGTTCCCAAGGCACACAACAGCGATTCGATATTGGGGTGTGGAGTCGGCCATGCCGTCAGGCTAGAGGCCACGCAGACCGCTTGCTCGACCCACTGACCCGTTCAGCGGTTTGACAGTCGTTCACCGTCTCCTTACCTGCCCGTGACCTTGCGAAGTATTTTTCACCCACAGTGTTGATACAGCGTTTGCGCAGGTCAGGCGGTCAAATGAGGTGACGATCACGGGCCTTTCCCCAGCTTGTCCCCAACGCTGTGGATGGCGCCACGCGTGGCCTCCACAGGCCTTCCACAGGTGCGTCCACAGGTGCTCCGGACGAGTCGCCGGCGAGTTGTGGCGAGTGGGCGACAAAGGTCAGACCCCCACGGTAGGAATGACTTCTGCGGCGATAGCAAGTTGGCGCAAGCACCAGTTCTGACTCTTCGTGGAGGTCCCGTGAGCATTGCCGATATCTCCGGCTCTGGCGTCGCCGACGTCCGTTCCACGCCGTCCGAACGCACGCCCCCGCAAGACCTCGCCGCTGAGCAGTGTGTGCTCGGCGCGATTCTGCTCAGTAAGGACGCAATTGCCGAGGTCGTCGAATCAGTTCGTGAGATCGACTTCTACAAGCCCGCGCACCAAGAGATCTTCTCAGCTGCGATTGATCTGTATGGCAGGAACGAACCTGTAGACGCAGTCACCGTCGCGGACTACCTGGCCAAGGCAGGGAACCTGCTGCGAGTCGGCGGCGCGCCCTACCTGCACACGCTGACTGCAAGCGTGCCGATCGCTGCCAACGCGGGGTACTACGCGCGCATCGTCACCGAGCAGGCTGTGCTTCGTCGCCTCGTGCAGGCAGGCACGCGCATCGCGCAGATGGGGTATGCGGCCGAGGGCGAGGTTGATCAACTCGTAGATCGTGCCCAGGCCGAGATCTACGAGGTCACCGGCGAGCGTTCCGTTGAGGACTACCAGCCGCTCGAGAACCTCATGCAAGGCGCGATCGAAGAGATCGAGGCGATCGACTCACGTGGCGGTCAGTTGGTGGGTGTTCCTACGGGCTTCACTGACTTCGATGATCTCACCAACGGTCTGCACCCAGGGCAGATGATCATTGTGGCAGCGCGGCCGGCGATGGGTAAGTCAACCGTCGGTCTCGATTTTGCTCGCTCCGCCAGCATCAAGAACGGCCTGACCAGCGCGATCTTCTCGCTTGAAATGGGTCGCAACGAGATCGTGATGCGGTTGCTCTCCGCTGAAGCAAAGGTCTCTCTTCAGCACCTGCGTAATGGTGGGTTGTCCGATCAGGAATGGATGCGGATCGCGCAGACGCAAAGTGAACTCTCGAGTGCCCCGCTCTTCATCGACGACTCACCAAACCTGACGCTCATGGAGATCCGGGCCAAGTGCCGTCGACTCAAACAACGTCATGACTTGCGCCTCGTCGTGGTCGACTACCTGCAGTTGATGACGAGCGGCAAGAAGGTCGAGAGCCGTCAGCAAGAAGTGTCGGAGTTCTCGCGGTCGCTCAAGCTGCTCGCCAAGGAACTTGAGGTTCCCGTCGTGGCGATCAGCCAGTTGAACCGTGGACCCGAGCAGCGCACCGACAAGAAGCCGATGATCAGTGATCTTCGTGAGAGCGGATCCCTCGAGCAGGACGCGGACATGGTGATGCTGCTGCATCGCGAAGATGCGTACGACCGCGACAACCGTCCCGGTGAGGCTGACTTCATCATTGCCAAGCACCGCAACGGCCCGACGAAGACGATCACTGTTGCATTCCAGGGTCACTACTCACGATTCGTCGATATGGCTCACGAGTAACACCCACTCCACTGTCTCTCCCCGGAACAATCCGTACTCGCGAAAGGTGCCACCCATGGTCCAGGTAATTGATCAGGTCCGTAGTCGTGTCAGCCGTGCCGCTGAGTCCGTCGTGCGCGAGTACTACTGGCAGGTGGACTTCGGGCAGCGCGGTCCGCTTCGCGTGCCGATCGTTGACGTTCGTTCGTTGCGCTAGCGCGTTGATCCGGTCGGTTGTGTGGGCGACTACCCGTCCTCGCTTGGCGCTTCACAACTGAGGGAAGGCGACCGTGCCCGCTGCAGTAGAAATTCTGCTCGGCGACCCGGTCGATCGACCGGAACTACATTCCTCGGGGTGCCTGCGCGCTTTGCTCCGCGGGTATCTTCGCCAGGGCGAGTGCCGCACTCGTAGCGGATGATTCGACCTGTGATGGCCGAGGTGCGACTGCGCTTCGCAATCGGCCACGAGCTCTAACCTGTTCGAGGTGAAGTGTTGTACGCGCTCGCCTTCAGTGGGCCGCTGCGGTACACGGAGTACATGCAAGACCGGAGCTGGTAGTCGACGGCAGAGCTGTCGATTGCGTAGACGCCACGGACCGACCGTTTGCGGCAGAAGGTATCTGGTCCTGGCTCTGAGAATCGCTCTTCGCGCTTGCCGGTTTGAGCCTGCAATTCCGCATTCGACGGTGGGCTTGTCGACGTATCAACTCAGGTCGCTTGGGGAGTTTGTGCACAGGAGTCAAACCTCGATTGTGGCCATGTGTGTCCCCTTGCTGGCAGCTAGCGAATGTGTGTGTGCTTCCTCGACGGTCACAGCTGGATGGTGGTGAAACATGCTGCAAATAAAGGGAAATTTGTTGGTCTAGGGTCTTGATCTTTCGTCGGCCAGGGCGATATGATTCGTACAGGTGTTCGAACCAGGGAGTGTGTTTCCTGGTTCTTCTTC
>JBAYVO010000084.1:0-8550 GCA_041674545.1 Candidatus Nanopelagicales bacterium
TCGATTTCCTCGTCCTGCGTTGCACCTTCGGAGGTGCGACGAGGCCGTTTCAGATCGAGGCTTGCAGTTCGGTCAGCGAGGGTTCGCGCGAGGTCTCGGCGCCAGTTGGCCGAGCGTGGATCGAACGCGCGAGGCACCTTCATTCGGGCGACCGATTCGATGCCGTGCGGGACGTCGTTGGCGGTAATTCGCCGTACTCGCCGGTCAAGCGACAGGACGCTCGGTCGCGGGTCGTCGTCGTTCGGGTGCGCGGCTTCGACGACCAGTGCCGGTCCAGCACGACGGCCCGCGGCTAACACGACCACATCACCGACTTTGAGACCGCTGAGTTGTTCGCTCGCGAGGTGTCGCCTCCGGGCAGCAGAGTTCTTGGACAGAGCCTTCTCTCGTGCGGCGATTTCCTGACGCAACTCGGCGTACTCCGAAAAGTCGCCAAGGTGGCAGGTCATCGATTCGGCGTAACCAGCCAGTGCCTGTTCATGTCTCTTGATTTGATTCGCGAGGCCGACGACCCCAGCATCGGCCTGGTATTGGGCAAAGGAGGTCTCGAGGAGTTCGCGAGCCTTGCGCACTCCCATCCGCTCGATCAGGTTCACGGCCATGTTGTAGGACGGCCGAAATGATGATTTGAGGGGATACGTTCGAGTCGAGGCAAGCCCGGCAAGGTTCACCGGATCAATACCGTTGTGCCAAACGGTCACCGCGTGACCCTCGGTGTCGATCCCACGCCGCCCAGCGCGGCCAGTGAGTTGGGTGTACTCCCCCGCGGTGACGTCCGCGTGCGTCGACCCGTTCCACTTCACGAGTCGTTCCAACACCACGCTGCGAGCTGGCATATTGATGCCAAGTGCCAGCGTCTCTGTAGCAAACACGGCCTTGATGTAGCCGTCGCAGAAGAGTTCCTCAACGACCTCCTTGAACAAGGGCAGCATTCCCGCATGATGCGCGGCTACTCCTCGTTCGAGAGCCTCCCGCCATTCGTAGTACCCCAGGACTGCAAGGTCCTGGTCGGGAATCTCGCCGCAGCGGCTATCGACGTAGGCGCGAACAGCTCGCCTATCAGCATCTGTACTCAGCGCGATTCCAGATGCCAAGCAAGAAGTGACGGCCTCTTCGCAGCCGCGTCGGCTAAACACGAACACGATCGCCGGGAGCAGTCCGGCCCGATCCAGGCGTTCAAGAACAGCTGCCCGAGGGACGTAGTTGCTTCGTTGCGGCCGTCCCCGAGTCCGACCCCTGCCGCGGTCGCTACCTCGGGTTGCTCGGGCATCGTCTTGCGCCCGCCGAATGAGCACCGGGTTCAATTCGAGCGCGACTTCCACTTCGTCAACGACCTCATCGTCGTCAGCTACGGGGCGGACAAACAAGTCCACCAAACTTCGACCTGCCAACACGTGCTGGTGTAGCGGGACAGGTCGGCGCTCTTCAACAATGACATCGGTGTCGCCACGCACCTGGCTGAGCCAGGCGCCGAACTCTTCAGCATTGCTCACTGTGGCAGACAGTGCGACTAGTCGAATTCGCTCCGGCAGATGCAGGATGACCTCTTCCCAGACGGCTCCCCGTTGCCGGTCCGCAAGGTAGTGGACCTCATCCATCACCACGTGGCTCAGCGCATCAACAGCCGGCGACGCTTCGTACAGCATGTTGCGCAGCACCTCGGTCGTCATGACGACCACGGGTGCATCCCCGTTGATCACGCTGTCACCAGTCAGCAAGCCGACGTTGTCGGCCCCGTGCCGTTCACACAGGTCTCGGAACTTCTGGTTGCTTAGCGCCTTGATCGGCGTTGTGTAGAACGCGCGCGTGCCGCCGGCCAGCGCCAGGTAGATCGCAAACTCACCGACGATCGTCTTCCCGCTGCCAGTGGGCGCTGCCACGAGCACACTGCGCCCACGTTCTAGAAGTGCACATGCGTCGAGCTGAAACCCGTCAAGCCCAAACTCATACCCGGATTGAAAAGCAGCTAGTGCGGACTTTGACTCGCTTGCGCGCCGCTTTGCTTCAGCAAACTTCTGTGCAGGCGTGCGCTGGTCCTCAGATTCATCCACGGTGCTGAGGCTACGCCCAATGCAACGAGCTACGCGGTCGTTGGCGCGTAGACATGCACGCCAGACTTCTTCACGCTCACGTGCGCCGGAACGGGGCCAATGCGTTCACCATCCGCATACGCGACCTGACCAATCGCGTCGATGGT
Organism: Candidatus Nanopelagicales bacterium; assembly: GCA_041674545.1. Lineage (GTDB taxonomy): Bacteria > Actinomycetota > Actinomycetes > S36-B12 > UBA10799 > UBA10799. Next base: position 2,198 of record JBAYVO010000084.1, read on the forward strand.
CGCGTTCTGGAACCGATGCTGAATCACGTGGGGTTCAGCGACGTGAGTTCCCTTGAACACGCTCGGAAACGAACGGACGAACTTGAACTTGCTGACTGCGCTCAACACAGTCATCTCGAGGGCCCCATCGTCCTGTACCGCATCGGGACAGACCTTCATCCCGCCGCCGTAGTAGGCCCCGTTGCCGATCGCGACCAACATCGCCGTCTGGTCGGCCTTGGTTCCGTCAATGTCAATCTTGAACGCTACAGGCTTGAAAACGCTGAGCTCAGTGACCATCGCGACCAAGTACTTCGCTTGACCTTGCGGCCAGGTCATGTCATTCGCACGCTCGGTGACCTGTGAATCGAAACCAACAGACATCACGCCGAGGAAGTAGCGGCTCGTACCATCGCTGGTCTCAACGTGGCCACAATCGAGTTCGCGTGTGCGGCCATCTGCAATCACGTCTGCGGCAGCGGCGGGATCCTTGAGCGGAATCTTAAGGAAACGCGCGTTGTCGTTGCCGGTACCGACGGGGATGATTCCGAGTGGAATTTCTGTCTCGGCAATCGCCTGCAGTGCGAGGTTGAGGGTTCCGTCACCACCGCACGCGACCAGGCCGTCAGCACCTTCCCGAACTGCTGCCGCAGCGAGCTTGAGTGACTCCTGCGCACTCCCACCGGTCAACTCGGTAACTTCAAGACCGCGTTCCCGAAGTCGCCGAGCGGCGATTGGAGCAATCTTCGCACCCTTGCCACCACCGGAGGCAGGGTTAATCAACATGGCAATTTTGCGCTTAGTCATGACTGCAGAACGTATCGCATCGATACGACGGGGATGAATCTGACGCCAAAAGTCTCAGAAATCCGGGACGTACTTACAGGGGGCTCGTCTCGTCATCGGCCCATTGTGCGAACTCTTCACTCGCACCCTTGCGAGCTCGCCGCTTGTCGTTTATGAAGCAGAAGATGAGCGCCGCGCCCACCAGGATGAGTACCGGGGCGGCAAGCATCATGAGGTTCACAGGGTCCGCAGTCGGCGTTGCGATCGCCGCAAAGACAAAAACGCCGAAGATGATTCCGCGCCACCAGCCGAGCAGTGTCTTGCCGGTGAGCACTCCAAAGAGGTTCAGCGCAACAATCAGCAGCGGCGTCAAGAATCCGACACCGAAGACGAGAACGAGCCGGGTGAAGAACGCGAAGTAGGCATCGACAGGCAAGAAGTTGGCGACACTCTCCGGTGTGAAGTCGAACAGAATGCCCAACGCGCCGGGAAGCACGTAGTAGGCCATCGCTACCCCAGCCAAGAACAGCGGAGTGGCAATACCAACGAATAGCAGTGCCCAACGCCGTTCGTGCCGATGAAGACCTGGCGTGACGAAACGCCACAGTTGGTAGATCCAGACTGGTGACGCAAGAATCACACCGGCGACGAGTGCAACTTTGATTTGCAGCGTGAACGCGCCAGCTACATCGGTAATGGTGAGGGTGACTTCGCGGCCTTGCGCTCGTGCTTCCTCAACGACGTCGTTGATGGGCTTGGCTAGGAAGTCGAAGATCTGCTGGTAGAAGATCCACCCGATGATGGTGCCGACGATGATCGCCAATGTACTTCTGAATACCCGCGTCCGAAGTTCCCGAAGGTGGTCCGGAAGAGACATCCCGGCAGCCTTGGTGGTCGATCGACCTTGCGGTCGGTCAGTGCCACTAGGCCCGCTGGTATCACTCACAGTGACTGTCACAGCTGAAGGACTCCGTGACCGCTAAGCGGGTGTCGAGGAGTTCTTCGCCTCAGCCGAGTTCGACGCATCAACTGCGGTCGGCTTCGCAGCGGCCTCCACCTTTGGAGTTGTTGCTGCGTCGACCGCTGGCACGGTCTCGTCGGGTGTGGTGTCCGCGTCATCGTCGACGAGACCTTTGGTCTCAGCTTTGAAGATGCGCAGCGAACGACCGACGCCGCGAGCCGCATCAGGAAGCTTCTTGAATCCACCAAATAGCAAGAGTGCCAAGAGCAGGATCAGGATCCATTCCCAGCCACGAAAGTTACCCATGAAAGGGAGCATACGCTCAGATCAGGCGCGAACCCATGCTGGCGGAGCAAAAAATGAAATCAAAATAATTTGTGCCTAAGCGCCGGGTGCTGGGGTGAAGTCACCAGCGACGAGGTCGTTCTTCTCAAGCCAGAGTGCAAAGTCCAGGACATCGTCATATGTGAAGTTCGGCCCGATATGTCCTTCGAGCGCTTCAGCAGGAACCCGATCGATTTCGACACCGGCACTCGACAACAAGGCGACGACCTCTTCATCGGCAGGCTTTTCCACGTTGTCGTGGCACTCGCTGCAACGGAACGTGTAGGTCGCCCATCCGGCGGACTCCGCGACCGTCAGTCGCACGTCACTAGGCGTCAAGTCAACGTCTCCACACACCGGACAGGTGGCTTTGATTGTCGTCATACCGATCGCCTCCGTAAGGATTTCACTGGTGACTGGCCACCTCGTGTGGGTGAACCCTTCGGCAGGAGACTGACTGAACTTAAGGGTGGTTTTCACGGCGAGTTGTCGAAAATGCACCAATTCGGCATTTTGTAACTCTCTGTGAACAAAATTAGGGCCGAACGGGCTACTAGGGCATCGAGTTAGCAGCGCGTAGTCGAACAGCCTCCGCCAAGTGCGGCGGTTCTAAGATTTGCAGCTGCCCACCGAAACCCATCGCTGTCCGAACTGCCCAATCGGCTGAACCGATATGGAGCTGAACGAGCAGAGTCCCAATTTCGGTTGAGATCGCAGCCAGGTGGGGTACTTGATCAGCCCACCAGGTGATGGAAGGTTGGAGTTCGACGATCGCCACTTCGCCTTGCGGATCGATCGACTCAAGTAGTTGGCCCGCGGCGGCGGGAACCTCGCTCCGGGAGTCAAGGACCGTGAGTGTGTTCATCCGGTCAAGTCGGAACAGCCGAACGGCCTCTGCCTCACGGCACCATGCCTGCAGGTACGTCGCGCCATCAGTAGTCAGCAGACCCATCGGGTCCACCACGCGCCGAGAGACGGTGTCTCGGGCGTTTGAAAGGTACTCAAGTTCGATTGCGCGTGTGTTCATCAGCGCGCTCTGAATCATGCCCTGGTAGGCCGCTGCCGCTGGTTCTTGTTCGCGGATCGTTGCGTCGACGGACAACTTGACAGTCAGGTCCGCGGCGCTGCCAACCGCCTCGCGAAGCTTCTCGCTGACTGAAGCAACAGCGTCCACGCTGTGAGGACCGTTCTGTAGCTGCACTAGCAGGTCGAGGCCCACCAACAACGAAAAGGCTTCTTGTTCAGTGAATTGCAGCGGCGCCTGAATTCCTTGCGGATCTCGGACTTGGATCGTCTCGCCCCAGGCATCGATGTCAAGTGTGAGCAAATTTGTCCCAAACTCGGTACAGACAGCGAGTTGTAGGTCCTTCTGCAGTCGATCTACACCGACGTGGAAGTGGGCAGCAGCCTGGGCGTACGTGGTTCCTGGGTGTGCCCGTAGCCACGGCACTAGCGCAAGTAGTCGACCGAGTTGTTCCCCGGAGGACTCAATAGGCTGCTTCGAACGGTTCTTTGCCTCGTGCTCTAGCCGCGTTCGTTCGTCATCTCGCAATACCCGGGGGTTGGTCTGAGCCAATCGCCGCAGGTCTGCTGCGACGGCATCGGCAAGCGACTGCGGTTCAATTACGCGAACCGACCCACCTGCTCGCAGGATTTCTGTCTTGAGCGCAGCCGGGTCCGCTGCGACAAACTCCGCGATTCCACCGGATTCCGAGGTGGCCAACTGTCGCAGCCGTGCTGCCTGACCAGGGGCAAGTTGCACACGCGCATCTACCGTGGTCGGTGGCTCAAATTGGGATAGCACCAGCGCACGGAGATCAACCTCCGGCGGTGCAGGGAACACCCCGGCCTTCTTTCCGACCGTGATCTTGCCATCGATTCTGGACATCCTGAAGGCGCGAGTGTCGTCGCGTTCGACATCGTGCCCGACGGCGTACCACTGCCCGCGGGCCGCGACGACGCCCCACGGGTGCAGTTTGCGTTCCTGAACTGTCGAATTGTCGGCGTTTCGGTAGCTGAACGTCACTGCGCGACGTTCTTGAGCCGCGCTGAGCAGTGCGGTCAGCGACGCAGAGTCAACCCGGACGGAGACGCTGAAACCAATCTCTGAATCGGCAACAAATCCTCCAACGAGTTCCAGTTTTCGCAGCGCCGTGGTTGCAGCATGGCTCCAACTGGCCTCTTGCCACATCCGAGATGCAATCGCGAGCGCAAAAACCTCCGACTCGGACGCCTCAATCGGTGCCAAAAATGCGTCGCGCAACGTCAACTGGTACCCGATGCCCTCTTGTTCGTCGATCTCCACCGATTGGATCGGTAGACCCATAGAACGAAGTTCATCCTTGTCTCGTTCGAACATCCGCTCGAAGGCAATCTGGGTGCCCCCAGTTGGGTAGTCCCGGACGGCATCACGAATCTCTGACCGTGACAACGGTCGATTTGCATTGATCAATACGAGCGCGAACGCAAGGAGCCGCTCAGTGCGTGATGCCGCCATCGGTCCGGTGGGACTAGCTCGCTGACTTCGCGGAAATCAGTTCGACGACGAAGACAAGAGTCTCGTTGGGGAGGATTTCCGGCGTGCCGGGGTTAGGGCCATACGCCAAGTCACCTGGAATTACCAACACTCGTTGACCGCCTGGCTTCATCCCGGGGATGCCCTGTTGCCAACCTGGAATCAAATTCGCGAGGGGGTAGTTCAACGGTTGACCCGCTGCCCACGATGAGTCGAACTCTTTACCAGTGAGTGCGCCGATGCCGACGTAATTCATCTCCACAACGTCCGTCGCCTTGGCTGCTTTCCCGGTGCCTTCCTTCGTGTCGACTGTGCTCAACACGCTCGCGCTCGACGGGGTCGGGAAGCTAACAGTTGGCTGAGTCGCCCCGCCGCCGCTGACCTGCACTTCCGACGCCTGCAGGTTTGTCGTCTTCAGCTCGGCACTAGCGCTCGAAGACGCGGAAGCGGAAGCGGTGTTGGTTCCGTTCGACGTCCCCGATGTGCTGGAGCAAGAAGCGAGGGCGAACGCTACGACAGGAACAGTGCTGATGGCCGCGATGCGGGCGAGTTTGGAGGTCACGCAGGTGACCATACCTGCCGTACTTGCGATTCGGATGCAGCTACATGCCGGCGATCAGCTTCTCGACCCGTTCATCGACATTCCGGAATGGATCCTTACAGAGCACAGTTCTCGCGGCTTGATCGTTCAACTTGAGGTGTACCCAATCGACCGTGAAGTCGCGGCGGCGTTCCTGAGCACGTTTGATGAAGTCGCCGCGCAGCTTTGCTCTAGTTGTTTGTGGCGGTAACGATTTGGCTGCAAACACGTCGATATCCCCTGCAACGCGCGCGGCGAGGCCGTTGCGTTGTAGTAAGTAGAACAACCCCCGGGTCCGCGTAATGTCGTGGTACGCGAGGTCCATTTGGGCGATCCTCGGGTTGGATAGGTCCATGTCGTGTTTGGCCATGTACCGCTCGAGCAGACGGAGCTTAATGACCCAGTCGATTTCGGTGTCGATAGCACCAAGATCCGCGGCTGAAACCGCTTTCAAGGTCCGCTGCCAGAGTTCGATTGTGCGCGCTGGGATCGAGTCGGGGTCGTCGAGCAGCCCAGTTGAGTCCGCGAAGTTGTATACCTTTTCGAAGTACTCGTTCTGAATGTCCAAAGATGACATCTGTTTGCCGTTGGCGAGCCTGACCGTGCGGCGTCCGGTCTGGTCGTGGCTCATCTCGCGGATCGCTCGGATGGGGTTCTCCAGGCTGAGGTCGCGCATCGTACGTCCGGCCTCAAGCATCCGCAGCACGAGATCTGCCGATCCGAGCTTCAACATTGTGGTCGTCTCACTCATGTTTGAGTCGCCCACGATCACGTGCAGCCTGCGGTAACGCTCGGCATCCGCGTGCGGTTCGTCCCGCGTATTGATAATCGGTCGCGAACGCGTCGTCGCGCTCGAAACACCTTCCCAGATGTGGTCGGCTCGCTGGCTCACGCTGTAGACCGCACCGCGTGGCGTCTGCACCACCTTGCCGGCCCCACAGATGATCTGGCGCGACACCAGGAAGGGAATAAGCGCGTCTGCCAGGCGGCTGAACTCACCTTGACGACCGATCAGAAAGTTCTCGTGGCAGCCGTAGGAATTGCCGGCTGAATCTGTGTTGTTCTTGAACAAGTAGATGTCACCCGCGATGCCTTCTTCGCCGAGGCGCTTCTGTGCATCCACGAGCAGACCTTCGAGGATGCGCTCGCCGGCCTTGTCGTGAATGACGGTCGAGATGATGTCATCACACTCGGGAGTCGCGTACTCA
>JBAYVO010000085.1:0-8415 GCA_041674545.1 Candidatus Nanopelagicales bacterium
GCGAGCAATGCCATCGCGTATCTGTCCTCCGCGGATGCAACTACTTCGCCAGCTTTTTGCCAAGGATCCCCGGCCGGGATAACCAGCACGAGGTCAAGTTCTAGGACGGCGGCAACATCGGTCGCCGCACGCAGATGACCATAGTGAATCGGATCGAACGTTCCCCCCAAGATCCCGATCCGTCGCGCCACGCGTCGAACCTTAGATGGTGGGGTTTAGCGGTCGACGTTCAGGCGGGTGATCGCAAACAGCACGGCACAGAACGCGATGAATGCGAACGCCATGTACTCCCACTCGGTGCCGTAGAACTCAATGTTCGTGGGCACGGGGTCGTCAGCGCCCGCTCCGCCGGGGTACTTGCCATTGACAATCTCGGTCGCGTTCGCAAGTAGTGTCAAGAACATGGGCACACCATAGCGCGAGTCCCTTAGGAACGCACGTGACCATCGCCCGAGACGATGTATTTCGTTGTCGTGAGTTCAGCCAACCCCATGGGTCCGCGGGCGTGGAGCTTTTGCGTTGAGATGCCGATTTCGGCACCGAACCCGAACTCCGCACCATCGGTGAAGCGAGTGGATGCATTGATCATGATCGCCGCGGAATCCACCTCGCCAGCAAACGTCGCAATCGCGGTCGCCGAATCGGAGACGATTGCTTCGGTATGCCCGGTGGACCAGCGCCGAATATGGGCAATCGCGGCATCGATGGACTCCACGACCGCGGCAGCGATATCGAGTGAGTAGTACTCGGCCGCCCAATCCGCATCGGTAGCGGGCACCACGTCAACTCCGAGCTGGCGTGCGATTCCGGCAAAGGCCTCATCGCCGTGGACCGTGACGCCTGCTGCCTGCAGTGCCGGTAACGCCTCACCAAGAAACGCCTCAGCGATGTCGGCGTGAACCAGCAGCGACTCCGCGGCATTGCACACACTCGTGCGCTGGGTCTTGGAGTTCAGCAGGATCCGGACCGCAGTCGCGATGTCAGCGTCGGCATCGACATAGACGTGACAGTTGCCAACACCGGTCTCGATGACGGGGACGGTGGCGTTCTCGACCACAGAGTTGATCAGGTCGGCCCCGCCGCGAGGGATGATCACGTCCACCAACCCACGCGCGGTCAACAACTCCTTGACCGATTCGTGACTCGTCCCAGGCACCAGGAGGATCGCATCTGGGGCAATCGACGAGCTAGCGAGCGCTTCCCTCATCACCTTCACCAGCAACGTATTTGAATCGAAGGCCGACGAAGATCCGCGCAGCAGCGCGACGTTTCCACTCTTAAGCGCGAGCGCAGCGGCGTCAACGGTGACGTTGGGGCGCGCTTCGTAGATCATTCCGACAACACCCATGGGAACCCGCAACTGTCGAACCTGCAGTCCATTTGGCAGTGTGTAGCCGCGCACCACTTCACCGACTGGGTCTGGCAGCTTCGCAACGTCACGAACGGCGTCGGCAATCGCTGCGATCCGCGGGGCCGTCAGCGTCAAGCGGTCAACCAACGCCTCGCTCGTGCCGTTCGCCCGAGCCCGGTCGGTATCAATCGCGTTGGCGTCAACGATTACTTGGGTGTTCGCCTCAAGCGCATCCGCGATGAGTAGCAGCGCGGCGTCCTTCTCGGCCCGAGTAGCAGTCGTCAGCGTCGAGGCAGCGTCGCGAGCGGCAAGCGCCACCTCACGGAATGTGGAGGACGAACTCGAATCAGTCGAAATAGTCACCCGGCTAGGTTACGCCTCACTGGCCGGCGCTTGGGGTGCAGTTCTTCGCAACGCCGCTGGCGTCAGGCGCGTAACGCTGTTCCTCGACCATCGGCCGCTAGCGAACGCTAGTTCCCAGTGATGACGAGGTCGTCACGATGGACGACTTCACGTTCGTATCCAGCGCCGAGCTCCGCCGCGAGGTCCTTTGTGGAACGCCCCATCAACGCAGGTAATTCGCTCGAATCAAAACTCACGATGCCTCGGCCGATGACGGCGCCATCTGCAGCTACGAGCTCGATCGGATCGCCGACCTCGAACGTACCTGTCACCCCGATGATTCCGGCTGGCAACAGCGACGCCTTACGTGTGGTCAACGCCCGGACCGCGCCGTCGTCGAGGGTGATCTGCCCCTGCGCCTCGGAGCCATGTTCTAACCACAACAATCGACTGGGTCGACGTCTACCGGATGGGTGAAACAATGTCCCCACCGCCTGCGCTGTGAAGTCTTCGTCACGCTGCGAGGATGCGGTTGCAAACAACACGTCTGCTGCCTTCGCAGCCGACGTGAGCACAACTGGGATGCCCGCGTCGGTAGCCAACTGTGCGGCTTGGACTTTGGTCTTCATCCCGCCACTGCCCACGTGCGAACCGATCCCGCCGACGGTATACCGCTGGACCTGAGCGGGCGTGAACACATCGCTGACCGGCGCGCTACCTGGTTCTGACGGCGGCCCGTCGTAGAGCGCGTCCACATCAGAGAGCAGCACGAGTGCCTGCGCACGCACCAGATGCGCAACCAGCGCGGCAAGGCGATCGTTGTCGCCAAACCGAATCTCATCCGTAGCAACGGTGTCGTTCTCGTTCACGATCGGGACGATTCCGAGTTCAAGTAGACGATCGAGGGTGCGTTGCGCGTTGCGGTAGTGGATACGTCGACCAATGTCGTCGGAGGTCAGCAACACCTGGCCAACGGTTCGGCCGTGACTGGCAAATCGAGACGCGTATGCACCAATAAGTACCCCTTGGCCAACACTCGCCGCTGCCTGCGCGGTCGCGAGGTCACGGGGCCGTTTCGACAATCCGAGCGGGCCAATTCCACTGGCGATCGCGCCGCTGGACACCAAGACAACCTGGCGCCCCTCGCTCGTCACGCGCGCCACGACGTCCACGAGTGCGTTAACTCGTTCGTAGTCGATCTGCCCGTCCGGGGTGGTCAGCGAACTCGAACCCGCCTTGATGACAACCCGCTCAGCTGAGGCGACGGCTGCGCGCAGGTCACGCGAAGCAATCGCACTCGCGAGTGCTGCGGCCGCGGCATCCTGGTTGCTCACCAGTCCTCCAACCGCGCGTCAGTTCCTCTCGGTGAGGATCCAGTGCTTTCGCCAGCGAAGATGCTGGGCTTCCAATCAAACACGACCGCATTGTCTTCGTCGCCGATCATGACGGTCGCGCCGGGTTTTGCACCCTTCTTGAACAGTTCATCCTCAACACCAAGGCGTGCCAACCGGTCTGCGAGGTAGCCGACTGCTTCATCGTTACTGAAGTCGGTTTGACGTACCCACCGCGTCGGACGTGCACCAATAACACGGAACGCGTCGCCCTCCGGCCGGACCTCAAATCCACTATCGTCAACCGCCTTCGGCCGAACTACCACGACCTGGGGTTGATCGTCGGTGGCTTGTTCGGCGCGGTTGATAGCCACAACCTTGGCCATCGCATAACTCAACGTATCGAGTCCGGTATGGGCGATCGTCGAAATCTTGAAAACCGGCCAGCCATGCTCCGCAGTGATCTGCTCAGCGACCATGTCGGCAAGTTCGCTGGCCTCTGGCACATCGCACTTGTTCAACGCAACGAGTCTGGGCCTGTCTTCAAGCCCGCCGTACTCAGCGAGCTCGGCTTCGATTGCCTCAATGTCACTGACGGGGTCCCTGCCAGGCTCGAGCGTCGCGCAGTCCACAACGTGAACGAGCGCGAGGCACCGTTCAACGTGTCGCAGGAACTCCAGGCCGAGACCTTTGCCCTGACTCGCGCCAGGAATGAGTCCAGGCACGTCCGCGACGGTGAAGATGGTGTCGCCTGCCTTGACGACGCCGAGGTTCGGGATCAGCGTCGTGAACGGATAGTCAGCAATCTTTGGCCGCGCCGAACTCAGCACCGACACCAAGGAGGACTTCCCGGCAGACGGGAATCCCACCAGCCCCACGTCGGCGATGGTTTTGAGTTCAAGTGTTAGATCCGCGGTGGTTCCAGGCTCGCCAAGCAGTGCAAATCCGGGCGCCTTGCGCCGCTTGTTCGCCAGCGCCGCATTGCCGAGTCCACCTCGACCGCCGTAAGCGGCAATGAACCGGGTGCCGTGACCGACGAGGTCAGCGAGGACCTTGCCACGCGAATCCGTGACGACAGTCCCCTCAGGAACGAGCACCACGATGTCGTCAGCGTCGGCACCATTGCGGTGATCACCTTGACCTGGTCGCCCGTTCGCTGCCTTGCGGTGCGGTGCTCGCTGGATCTCCAACAAACTGCTAGTGCCGTGGTCGACCATCAGGACAACGTCGCCACCGCGGCCACCATTCGCGCCGTCAGGCCCACCGAGGGGCTTGAACTTCTCGCGATGAACCGAGGCACACCCGTTCCCACCATCACCAGCGACCGCGTGAATCACAGCGCTGTCTACAAAAGTGGCCATCGATGTGTCCCTCCGTTCTCTCTCGCCATCGTCACCCTGGTGATTCCTAGTCGCTAGCCGACCACACATCACCATCGTGAGGATGGAGTTCTACGTAGACGACGAAACCCCGTGTGGGCGCCAGGTGGGCGACCAGCACGGGGTTTCGTTGAAAAGTCTTTACGCGACCTCGACGATGTTGACGACCTTGCGTCCTCGACGTGTTCCGAAGTCGACAGTTCCTGCCGCAAGCGCAAACAGGGTGTCGTCGCCACCACGGCCGACGTTCTCGCCTGGGTGGAAGTGAGTTCCACGCTGACGCACGATGATCTCGCCCGCGTTGACGACCTGTCCGCCGAAGCGCTTTACGCCAAGGCGTTGCGCATTCGAGTCACGACCGTTTCGGGTGCTCGCAGCACCTTTCTTATGTGCCATGTCGCTACTTTCCGATCTCGATGGCCGTCACCTTGAGCGTCGTCAATGCTTGACGATGCCCTTGGCGGCGGCGGTAGCCGGTCTTGTTCTTGAACTTGCCAATGTCAATCTTGGGGCCACGGCTGTGCTCGACGATCTCGGCCGAGACGGCAACCTTGCCAAGGTCCGCAGCGCTTGACGTCACGGACTCACCATCAACAAGGAGGACGGCGGGCAGTGACACCTTCTCGCCTGGTTCCCCGGCGACGCGGTCCTGTGTGATGACATCGCCGACGGCGACCTTCTCCTGTCGGCCTCCGGCACGAACGATCGCGTACACGGGTTTCTCCCTTAGTTACTGCGTGAAACAGCTAGCAACCGCACCGTGGGTGCGCATGCCGACTGCTCAAACATGTCTGGCGTGAATGTCGTGGTCTCGCTGGTAGACCTGCCGTATAGCTAACCGGCCCTCGTTTCCAGAGAGGCCGACTTTTCGGGCACGTTGTTACACAGCGACCTGTCTAGGGTACGCCACTACCCTCCCCCGCGGTCAACTGCGGTGCGAGATTTGCGTCTCGTTTGCGCTCAACTGAGACGCAACGTTGCGAAGTCAATCAAATTTCAATCAAACGGAGCGCTCAGGTCGCGACGCTGGGTAATCCCCGCGACGATCATTTCTGTGTTCGCTAGGCACATCGAAATCGCGACGAATACCTGCGCAGAACACCATCAACACCGAACCAACTCGGGCAACCCGAACCATCAATCACCATAGGACAGAGGACACATGAGCATTCCCGGCATTGAAGGCGCGATCGAGCGCATCGAGTCATACGACGGCACACACATCGCCACTGCAGCGTGGGGCGAAGAGGATGCGCCCACCGTCATCTTCTCCAACGGGATCTGCTGCACCGACACGTACTGGACGTTCCTGCAGCCCGTCCTCCTCGACGCTGGGTATCGCGTGATCTTCTTCGACTATCGCGGCCACAACCGTTCCGGCCGTCCGCTCAATCCCAACGAGGTCACGCTGCCTGCCCACGCTCGCGATCTATGGGCGGTAGCCGATCACTGGGGGGTCAAGAACGCGACGCTGATTGGCCATTCGATGGGCGTTCAGACCACGTTCGAGGCCTACCGCCAGCACCCTGACCGAGTTGACTCGATCGTCGCTCTCGCTGGTCCATTCGAATACCCACTCGACAACATCTACATGACCCCCGTAGGCGCAACGCTGCTCGCGGGGTTCGAGTTGACCTGGAAGTACGCCCCATCGCCGGTTCGCGCACTTTGGCGGGCAACTGGCCTAGACACCCATGTGATGGTCAAAGGCGCCCAGGTAACGGGTGCGGTTGGCAAGACCGCCGACAGCGCGCTCCTCGACGAATACTTCGCACACGTCGGCTCGCTCGATCCGCTACTCGTACTCAAGTTCTTCCGCGGCATGCAAATGCACTCTGCGCGCGACGTACTCGACCGTTGCGACATCCCGGTGCTGCAGATCGCTGGTAGCCGTGACGTGTTGACTCCGCTTCCGCTGCAGCGCGAGATGGCGAGCCTGCTACCCGATGTTCGATTCAAGATCTACCGCAAGGCAACCCACACCCTGCCAATTGACGATCCCGAGCGCATCAACGAAGACGTCCTCGCCTTCCTTGACGAGATCTACGCCTAGATACACGAACCGCAGACAACAGAATGGCGCCGCAGGTCATCCCTGCGGCGCCATTCTGTTGTCTGGAGCTAACTATTCGTCGGCAGGTTCGTCTGGCTCTAATGCCTCGGGCGCCAACGCCTCTGAGATTGGTGCCTCTGAGGTTGGTGCCTCAGAGCTTGGTGCCTCTACTGCTGGCACATCTGTGACAGGCGTAGCTGCGACCGCGGGAGTCGACTTCTTCTTGCCACCAGACTTCTTGCCTGGCTTCGATGCCTTCTCCGTCAACTTGACCGTTGATTCAGCGTCAGCTTCGGTGGCCAGCGCAGCGTCATTTGAAACTGCATCGTCAGCTGGGACTGCAGCATCACTTGAGACTGCGGCGTCATTTGAAGCCACCGCGGCTTCGCCGCTGTCTGGAACAGCATCACCGATAGGTTCCGCGTCCGCTGAACCATCGTCGACTGAACCCTGGTCGGATTCATCATCGGTCTTGGGAGCAACCGGAGCACCTGGAATCGGCCCCGCCGGGCGACGACGTCGCCGATTCGGTTCCTGACTCTCCAACCGATCCACGGGGTTCATCTGAACCTTGACACCACGGCCGTTGCAGCATTCACACGGTTCGCTGAAGGTCTCGAGCAGCCCCTGACCGATGCGCTTGCGCGTCATCTGAACGAGACCGAGCGAGGTAACTTCGGCAACTTGGTGCTTCGTGCGGTCTCGCCCTAGGCACTCGAGGAGCCTCCGAAGCACGAGGTCGCGGTTGCTCTCAAGCACCATGTCGATGAAGTCAACGACAATGATGCCGCCGACGTCGCGCAAGCGAAGCTGGCGCACAATTTCTTCGGCCGCTTCGAGGTTGTTGCGAGTGACGGTCTCTTCCAGGTTGCCGCCTTGGCCGGTGAACTTACCGGTGTTGACGTCAACCACGGTCATCGCTTCGGTGTGGTCAATGACGAGCGAACCACCACTGGGCAACCAGACCTTGCGGTCGAGCGCTTTGGAGAGTTGTTCATCAATTCGGTGCGCAGTGAACACGTCCTCGTTCTTCGCCCACCGACTGACCCGATCGGAAAGGTCCGGCGCGACCGACTTGATGTACTCCTCGATCGTCGACGTCGCTGAATCCCCCGACACAATGAGGGAGGCAAAGTCTTCGTTGAAGATGTCCCGAACCACACGGGTGGCCAGATCGGGTTCGGCGTGCAGGATCTCGGGCGCGTTGCCAGTTTCGGCCTTCTTGTTGAGCCGTTCCCACTGATCAGTCAGGCGCGCAACATCGTGCGTGATTTGCTCTTCTGTCGCACCCTCGGCGGCGGTCCGCACAATGACGCCGGACCCTTCAGGAAGCGCGTTCTTCAGCAGCTTCTTGAGCCGTGACCGTTCTCTGTCGGGCAAACGCCGACTGATGCCGGTCATGGATCCACCCGGTACGTACACGAGGTAGCGCCCTGGCAGCGAAATTTGGCTCGTCAGTCGGGCACCTTTGTGACCCACCGGATCTTTCGTCACCTGCACAAGAACCGGATCACCAGACTTCATCGCCAATTCGATGCGCTTGGGTTGACCTTCTAGGCCGGCAGCGTCCCAATTGACTTCACCGGCATACAGCACGGCATTGCGACCACGGCCAATATCGACAAACGCCGCTTCCATCGAGGGAAGCACGTTCTGCACCCGTCCGAGATAGACGTTGCCCACCATGGACGTTGACACTGACCGGTTGACGTAGTGCTCGGCGAGAACGCCGTCTTCAAGGACTGCGATCTGCGTGCGTTCAGCCTGTTGACGCACGACCATGACGCGGTCGACGCTCTCGCGGCGCGCAAGGAACTCGGCCTCCGTGAGGATTGGCGCTCGGCGACGACCAGCTTCACGGCCTTCGCGTCGACGTTGCTTCTTCGCCTCTAAGCGGGTGGAACCTTTGACGCTCGTTACTTGATCGTTAGAGCTACGCCCCTGCCTAACGTGGACGAC
>JBAYVO010000086.1:0-8413 GCA_041674545.1 Candidatus Nanopelagicales bacterium
GCACTTCCCAAACCCGACACGATGTACGAACGAGTCCCCATCGAACCCGGGATCACACCTCGACCACCACGCTTCGCCTGAATCGCACCCTTGCGGGTAATCCACAGATCGCGGCCGCGGTGCTTCTCGCGCTGCGTGAAGTTGTGGTGGCAGTTAATTCGATCCGTCTCGATCCCACCGCCGACGAACGAGAACAAATTGCTCACCACATTCGCGGCCATCAGGTCCCGGTTCGCCGCCGCGTACCGCTGCGCCCACAGCATGTCTGCGATGTAGTCATCAAACTCCGCGGTCCCTTCCGGCAGGTACGCCAAATCAGGATCCGCCAACTGAACGAACCACTGCTTCATCAGACCAGTCGCGCGCTCGATGTGAAGCATCGCGAGCTGGTTGCCGATGCCACGTGATCCGGAATGCACAACAACCCACACCCGGTCTCGCTCGTCGAGGCAAACCTCGACGAAGTGGTTGCCAGACCCAAGGCTGCCGAACTGGGCACGTGCGGTTGAACGCTGCTTGTCGGACAGTTCCGTGCTCCCTGTGGAGCCGATGATTTCTAGGGCATCAATGTCGCGGTTCCGGTCATGCCCGCGGCCAACGCCGGCAGGAACGCTGGTGCGGATCGCGGAATGCAACTGCAACAGATCATCGGGAAGAGAATGAGAGGTTAGATCCGTTTCGACCGCGATCATCCCGCAGCCAATGTCGACCCCAACCGCTGCCGGGATGATCGCGCCCTGTGTTGCGATGACAGACCCGACGGTCGACCCTTTACCCGCATGCGCATCGGCCATCAGAGCGAGCGGCTTCACGACAAACGGCATCTGCGCAGTCCGCTGCGCCTGTTCCAGCGCAGCTGGTTCGAGGGTGCTCGCCCACGACAGGACAGACTTGTCGTCGGTGAGTTTCGGCATGATCGGACCTTCCAATTGCTGCGTGGACAGAGATCGAGTGTTCCAGTTCTATGAAGAAGCTGCCCGGTACTTTTGCTCGACCGTGAACAACCTTGGTTGAGGTAGCACCGCCGCGTGGCGGTGCTGTGACTAATCTGCAGCACCTGCCGGAAGAGTGCGAACGAATGCCTAGCGCGGGTGCGTTCTGAAGATGCGGTCGCGCCAGTGACAGATGTCGATCTACGTACCGGTCAACTCAGCCTGGGCGCCGCAGAAGCGACGGTTGAAGACAGTTGGCTGTGCCGGATGTGTGCCAAACCGGCCGTACTTCCCGTTGAGTTCGACCCGACGCACGAGACCGCTAGCTACAGGTAGTTGAGAACAACCGCACCCGCCATCAACGCGATCAGGACCGCACTGATTGCCACGTCAACGCCAAGTCGAAGTGGCCGTGCAAGCTTCTGTTGGATTCCGCTTCCAAAGTTGCCGTCGAGAATGTTGACGCGAGTCATTGACATGAAGACCAGAGTGGTGGTCACGGTGATCAACAAACACCACGGGCACAGCGCGCCGATAACGAAGTACGCCTCGTAGAACAGCCAGTACGCAAACACCACACCAATCGTGTAGACGGCCTGGGCACAAACCATGAACCACCGAGGGAAGGCGACTCGGGCGAGTCCGGCAACTGCGATGGTGATGACCACTGGCTCGGCGATAAGTCCGATGAATGCGTTGGGGAACCCGAAGAGGTTCGCCTGCCACGTCGAGGCGACCGCCCCGCAGGAGATCTTGGATGAGAGATCGCACGCGAACGTAGCCGCGGGGTTCGCCGCCAGCGTTATCGCCTCCGCGGACAGCACGAGAGAGGCGATCAGGCCAAGCACGCTCGAGACGAGCATCTCGGAATAGGCGCCAATATGGCGGGGGCGGCTCGGGGTCTGCTCGCCCCCCTCGTAGCCAGGTTCATCGGAACCTTCGATGTCGGGCACCCTGCGAGTCTATGTTTGATTTCACCGTTGGTTCAAGCCGCTGGTAGATGTGTCATCTACATAAGTGCAGTTGTGTAAATGACACATCTACGCGCCTGGCCAGGGCGGATGCTCGGGATACGTGCATGCGGAACGGTAAACGGAGTGCGGATCTCGCCCAAACGGCTCTCGGGGACTAGTTCTCCGCGTTCAACTGGATGGAAAGGCATGGTCAAACGAGGGCGGATGCACTGCCCTGCTCAGAAACTAGGTAACCTCTCCTGACGGCAGCACGACCTGATGCGCAACACCTTGAGCACCAGGTCACGCACAGCCGCCTCGCGGGTGTAGCTCAATGGCAGAGCGTCAGCTTCCCAAGCTGAACACGGGGGTTCGATTCCCCTCACCCGCTCTTCGTAAGAAGGTGGTCTCGGCTTATGCCGGGGCCACCTTCTTACGATCCGGCAGCTAGCGGGGAAGCATGGTCACAGCGTGAAGGCATTCATCTCGACAACCTGGAAGTTCTTTGCGCTAATCCTCGTCGGTATTGCGCCATTCATGCTGATCGCCGGAGTCGTTGGTTGGCGCGACATCATCAAGATTGCGGTCTACGGCTTCTTTGTCGCCTTGCTAGCGACGGTGCCCAACGGCACGCGGATCGGGGTCCAGTTCGCCCTCATATTCTCGCTGCTCGCCGGAATGGGAACGCTGCTTCAAAACTCGACGCTGGGTATCACCATCCTGATGGGAGTCTCGGCAGCGCTCATCCCGATCTATGGGTACCGCGGGATGCTGCAAGCCGGCATCTTCGCCGCGATGTTCCTGCCGAACACTGTCAACCCCCCGCCGCATCCTTGGGCGGGGGCGGATCCGACGTCGCTTGCTTTCCTCGCCGCAATCGTTGGCCTGACACTGCTTGGTTCCATTTGGGGAATCGTGATCGGCGGCGCCGTGCACCGCGCCCTGCCCGAACGGCCGCCGAGTCCGCGATCCCAGGTGTCGCCCCGAGCCGCCTGGGTCGCCGGCGTGCTCATCGTGGCTGTCACGTGCACCATCACCTTTGTCTCCGTGACCAACTTTCCACAAGCCAAATGGGCATGGCTGCTAGGTGCGATCTACTCGATGATGATGGCGTCCACGGGTATGACGTGGACGACAACGTGGCAAATCATCGCCGGAACCATGGCGGGCGCGCTCGCTGCGATCGTCCTACTGTTCGCCAACCCGCCGGTCTCCGTCATGATGCTGGCTGGGGCCATCGTGATGTCCGCATCGATCGCGCTGAAGATGATCGGCAAGCCCTATTGGTTGTCGACTGGCATCAGCACGGCGGGCGTCATCTTCTTGACAGGTTCCAGCATGGATCCACTTCTTGCGGCCGAGGATCGAGTGATCTTCACTTTCGTCGGCGCCCTCGTCGCCGTTGTTTTGGGTGCCGCGCTCACGGTCATCTTCCGGTGGGAGGAACGTAGAACGGCTACGGCCTGAGCATCTGTGGAACGCTAGCCAGGTGACTGCCGATCACCAGCGCCTCCTCGACACCGCCCTCGCGAGCCTGCGGGCCAACCTGGTCGACACGGACTCCGGGAAGATGCTCGCCGCCGGGTGGTCGCAGTTCCGGACACTGTGGACCCGCGATTTCTGCTTCTCCGTCCCTGGCCTGCTTGCGGCCGGGCACGCGGACGTTGTGGACCGCCAACTACGCACGCTGCTGGCCTTTCAACGCGACGACGGGCTGATCGTCAGAGGCCTCGACGTCGTTGATCCCAAACGGCGAGTGTTGCTCAACACTGCCCTGCATCCGCTTCCCCGACGAGTACGCACGCCCGGATACGAAGGGCGCCCGCTTCTACCCGAGTACCTCGGTGAACACGGCACCCCTGCGATCGACTCAAACGTGCTCGTCGCGCAAGCAATCTGCCAGTACGTCGCACATACACGCGACCGCGCGCTCTTCGACGACAATCGCGACGCCATCGAACGCGCGATGGCGTACTACTCTGAAAAGTTCAACGACGGGTTGATCTCACAGCCAGCGTTCTCCGACTGGCAAGACTCGGCATCTCGTCAGGGGCCAGGCCTCTACCTGCACGTCCTGCTGATCCGGGCCGCAACCCACCTGACGGATCTGGGGCTCAGTGTGCCTTGGCTGCCTGCACTCGGCGAACGCATTTCCCAAGCGTTCTTCAGCAACAAGCATGGCGTCTTCACTCAGGACCCGACCCACACCCAGGTTCCTCTCGAAGCGAACCTGTGGATCATTGAGTCCGGCCTCTTCGCCAACATGGTTACGCCCGATGTGCTCTACCAGCGCCTCAAAGACTCCCCCCTGTGGAACCGAGTCGGCATCCCGATCGCACCTCAGTACCCGAAGAGCGCCGTGAGCTGGACGACCAAGGTTGTTGGACTGCGGCACTACCACGACGACCTGCGATGGTCGTGGCTGATGGCCGAGGCGGCACGCATCTGCGCACTCGTTGGCGATAGAGATGAAGCCTCACGGATCTATGGCCAACTTCAGGCACTTACTGAGTCCACCAACGAAGTCGCCGAGGTGTATGAAGCCATTCGGAACGTTCCCGTGAAGCGTGGCCTTTACCGGTCCGAGTCCCCCTTTAGTTGGGGAGCCTCGAAAATAGTTGAATCACTTGGTACGTAGTGCACCGACCCGTAATTCGGGGCATTTTTGACCATAGTTGCGGCAGTTTGCGGTGACAGATTGTGAGACGGGTTAACACGACGGTGCATCGGTCCAACGTTCTCACTAGCCTGCAAGGATGAGAGACACCTGGGCAAAGATCTTCTTCGGTATTACCGCGTTCAACTCGCTAATCGGCGTGCTCTTCAGCTCGTGGGTATCGGTCTCCGAGACTGCCGCGGAAGTAGCCAAGGGGGGCAGTGTTGAGTCCGCAGCGATTCAAGCCAACCCCGAGTACTTCATGACCGTGTTTGAACGCGGCAGCAACGTGTTCTTCTATTTCACAATCCTCTCGAACGTGTTGGTCGGCGTCGTCTGCCTCATCTTGATGACGAACCCAAACAAGCGCGGCAAGGTGTTCGACGTCTTCCGACTCTTCAGCCTTATCGCGATCATCATCACCGGGATCGTCTACAACACGGTGCTTCGCCAGCTGTCGAACCCGGAGGGTCTCTCGCTCGTCGAGAACAACATGATGCACGTGCTCGCGCCGATTTTGGCTACCGTTGGCTGGTTGGTCTTCGGGCCTCGAATTCAGTTCAAGGCTGCCAAACTTGGTTGGTGCGTCGTCATCGGCCTTGTGTGGATCGTCGTGACGTTCGTCCGCGGCGCAATCACCCACTGGTACCCGTACCCGTTCCTCAATGTTGACTCACTCGGCTACCCCTCGGCGATCATCGCCTGCACCGTGATCTTGCTGATTGCCGTCGGACTCGGAGCCGCGATCATGGGGCTCGACAAGAAGCTTCCTGGCCCGAAGCCGTGGCTCGATGAGGACGCGGAGAAGGAACCAGCGGCTACAACTGCCTAAAGGTGACGGCGGTCAGGCGCGAGACAGGAACCTGACTGCCTGGCCGATGTACCAAGGTTGACTGGTATCGCGTTCGTGGAAGCCAACGTGGCCTCCGCGCGGCGTGATGCGGCGCTGCACGAACCCAGCCTCCGCGAGGGTCTCCCAGTCGATTGACCGGTAGGGACTCGCGGGAATCATCGGGTCATCGAGGGCGTGGATCACGAGGGTGGGTGCGTCGATGAACGACAGGAATAGCGCGCTGGAGTTCACCTGGTAGTACTCAGCCGAGTCACGCCAACCGTTGCGCGGGGCCGTAAGCGCATCATCGAACGCCGCGAGGGTTCGAGCCCGTTGAATCGCTTCGCGTTCGGACTCGCTGACTCGAAGTTGCTCGCCTGGACCAGGCTGTAACGCTTGCCGTTTGAGGCCGGCAAGGAGGAACTTCTCGTATGTTCCGAGGGCTCGCTTCGACAGGAACTGTGAACCCACGGTGAGGTCAAGCGGCGCCGAAACAGACACCGCCGCGAACAAAGGCAGGTCGGCGTGAGGTTCACCCATGAGCTTCAGCGTCATGTTGCCGCCGAGGGAGAATCCCATCAGCGCGATCCGTGGTTCGCCGGTGCGGTTGTCGCTGGCCTCGGGTTCGCGAGCGAGAGCCGCCAACGCTGCGCGGATGTCATCAGTTCGACCCGCGTGGTAGAGCAGCGTGCTGGTCTCAACCGAGCGGCCTGCACCGCGCAGATCGAGCCGCGCGACGTTGAATCCGGCACGTAGCAAGCCGAGCGTCGTTGCGCGGACGTAGTCCGATTCCGCTGATCCGCCAAGCCCGTGAATCAACGTGACGAGACCGCCTGCGTTGGGCGCAACCGGGTGCAGGCGGGAGGTGTGAAGGTGAACTGACAGTTGGTCGCCCGTGCCGTCGGCGAGATCAACGAGCAGCGTTCGCTGCTTCCCGGCGCCCGCGAGGTCAACGGGTTGGCGTAGGACTCGGCTGCGGATTGTCTGTAGATGCCCGGAACTCCACCCTGGCGGGGTCCGAAAGTCATTGGTGATGAGCCGGTCAGTCACGACCGAAGCGTCGCACAGGGCGGTCGAGTGTGTTGGGGCAGCAGGGTCAGATCGTCTCCCCCGAACAACGTGCGACGGCCCGGCAGAGAGTAGGGGTTCTACCTGCCGGGCCGTCGACGGGGCGGTGGTTCTAGGCGCCCGCGGTGTCGCCGCCCTGTGATGGCTCGCCGCTTGCGTCGTCACCTGGCGGTGGTCCGCCGAATCCGCTGCCCATGGGGCCACCATCTGGGCCACCTCGACCTAGACCACCGGGGCCTCCTGGGCCACGGCCTTCAGGTGCCGCGTTGTCGACGCGCTCCGCTACTCGTTCCGGCAGGTCGGCCTTCATCTTGTCGGCCTGCTCTTGCGTCATCTTGCCGTCGGCCACGGCCGCATCGATCTCGGCTGTTTGGAATGCGACCAGTGCGGCGACCAGCTCGTCGCGCTTGTCGCCAGCGATCTCCGCGAGCGACTTGCCCTCTTCACGAGCCGCCTCGAGGTCTTCCTTGCTGATTCCGAGTGTGTCTGTGACGACGGCTTCCATCGCGGCGCGCTGCTCTTCGTGCTTGGCCTTCATCTCCTCGCGCTGCTTCTCGAAGGCATCGGTCACCTTGTCTGCTTGCTCTTGAGTGAGCGTCCCGTCTGTGACCAACTCAGACAGCACCGATGCTGGCCCGTGGCCTTGGACTCCCGCTGCCGCCACCAGGCCGACAGTGCCGACTGTCAGTCCGGCAGCCACTGCGGTGATTGCGAGTACTCGCTTGCCGAAGTTCATGTTGATTCCTCTCGTTGAGTGGTGATGCCTGAACACTGCGACCTCAACCTGTGCGGAACCTGTGCGGAAGCCAGCAATCTGGTTTGGGATTTGTCAGGCCTTCGCCAAGGCGTGCGAACAATCGAGCGGGTGAAACAGCGGCTGTGAGGCGGCAACAAGGCGGCGCGAGGGCCAAGATTGGCCCGTGCTTGAACTCCTGGACCAACTCCCGAAACCGATTGCCTACGTATTTGGTGGAGGTGGGGCCTACGGGGCGATTCAAGTCGGGCAGTTGCGTGCACTCGCGAAGACCGACATCCGGCCCGACTTTGTGGTCGGGACCTCCGTTGGTTCGCTCAACGCGACCATCGTCGCGGAGACCCCCGAGATTGCGCATGATCGGCTCGCAGCGTTTTGGACGCTGTTGACACGCGATGACGTGTTCGGATCAATGCGCCGGATGATGATGAATCTGTCATCGCTACGTCCGGCGCTCGCTGACCCGAAGCCGCTGCTGGAGTTGATGTACGCGGCATCGCCCGCCCGAGACTTCTCCGACCTCAAGTTGCCGCTGACAGCGATCGCGGCTGACGTGACGACTGGGCATCACGTCGAACTGAACTCGGGTGACCTGATGTCGGCGCTGCTCGCAAGCGTGGCGATTCCGGGGATCTTTCCGGTCGTTGAACGCGAGGGTCGGCGCCTGATCGACGGGGGGATTCTGCACAACGTTCCGATCAGCATCGCTGCCGAGCAAGGCGCGCAGACGATTGTGGTGTTCGACTGCGCATTCAACATGTTTGCTCCCCGGACCGATCCGACGTTGCCTCACGCGTTGCTGCGGGCGGCCGCGATCATGGTGTCCGGGCAGGTGCGCCGCGACCTCGCTCAATACGGCGACCGCACGATCTTGTACGTGCCCGGCAAGTGGCCGCCCGCGACGATGCCCTACGACTTCGGCAGTTCGTACGCGAAGAATGGGAATGAGTCCTACGAGCTAGCGATGGACTGGCTCGAGGACCTTGAGCTCGACGGCCCCGGCCTTTACGGAACTCCACCCGGCTACATCCGCACCGACCCCTAAGCCCCTCAGACCCACTGCATCCCCGCCCGACCGCATCCCCGCCCGACCGCCGCCCGGGGACCGCCTCCCGGGGACCGCCTCCCGGGGACCGCCTCCCGGGGACCGCCTCCCGGGGACCGCCTCCCGGGGACCGCCTCCCGGGGACCGCCTCCCGGGGACCGCCTCCCGGGGAC
>JBAYVO010000087.1:0-8312 GCA_041674545.1 Candidatus Nanopelagicales bacterium
GTGTTGCCAAACAAGGCTCTGCCGAGGAACAGGGCGGAGGCTGCAACCACCAGGATGAGTGCCGCGATGCCCACCCAAACCCACGGGCTGCGCTTGTTCTCGGGCTCCACCGGAGGTCCGCCAACGGGTGGAACGGCTGCCGGGAAACGCTGGGTGGCGTCGGCGGCGAGTGCACCGGTGGCAACAACGGCCGGAACCGCGGTGGTGACGGGCATACCAGCGATCGCCCGTTCCACGTCTGAGCGGAAGTCTGCGGCGGTCTGGTAACGATCGTCGGGGCTCTTCGCCAATGACTTCAGCACGAGCGCATCGAGGCCAGGCGGTACTGCCGGGTCAATCTGCGATGGCGGCAGCGGCTTCTCGCTCACATGTTGGTACGCGACCGACACTGGTGAGTCGCCAGTGAATGGCGGCCGCCCAGTCAGCAGTTCGTACAACAAACAACCGGTCGAGTAGAGATCCGACCGTGCGTCCACAACCTCGCCGCGGGCTTGCTCGGGCGACAGATACTGAGCGGTGCCCATCACGGCACTCGCGGCAGTCATCGTGGCGGACGCATCTGCGAGCGCGCGGGCGATGCCGAAGTCCATCACCTTGACGTCGCCGGTGCGGGTCAGCATGACGTTGGCGGGTTTGATGTCGCGGTGAACGATGCCGTGACGGTGTGAATAGTCGAGGGCGGCCAGGACACCGGCGGTAATCTCGAGCGCGCGTTCCGGGAGCAGCCTGCGGCCGCTGGCTAGCAATTGACGCAGGGTTTGGCCGTCGACGTACTCCATGACGATGTACGGCACCACGACGGAATTGGTCTCATCCCCGAGGATGTCCTCGCCGGTGTCGTACACGGCGACGATGTTGGGGTGGTTCAGCGAGGCCGCAGACTGCGCCTCCCGGCGGAATCGCGACTGAAAGGCGGGATCCTTGGCGAGGTCGGGACGCAGGATCTTCACTGCCACGCGGCGCCCGAGACGCTCATCGCGGCCTTCGAGGACCTCAGCCATTCCGCCGCGGCCCAAAGGCTCACCGAGCTCGTACCGATCACCGAGTCGACGTGTTTCGCTCACTGCTGCTCCCTTTCGTCAGGCTCCATGATGCCCGCCGATTGTTATTGGCTTGCTAGAACCGCTTCAATCACGTTCTTCGCGATTGGTGCGGCTAGTCCGTTTCCGCTGATTTCTGACCGTCCACCGGCGTTCTCGATGCACACTGCAACGGCGACCTTGGCGCTATCGCCCGGTGCCACTGCGACGAACCAAGCAACCGCTGGTCGCCCTGGTCCGGTTTCGGCGGTGCCCGTCTTGCCACCAACCTCAACCCCGGGGATTCGCGCGTTTGATCCGGTGCCATTCTCCACGACATCGACCATCATGTTCATCTCGGCTTTGGCATTTGCCGGACTCAACGCGGTCGCGAACTGTGAGGGCGACGCAGTTTGCAGAACCTGCAGGTCAGCGCCGCGGATCTCTTTGACCAGGTACGGGTTCATTGTGATGCCGTTGTTGCCGATCGCGGCACCCACCATCGCCATCTGCAAGGTCGTTGCGGTCACATCGAACTGCCCGATCGCACTCATTGCGGTCTGAGCATCGTCGAGGCCGGTCGGGTAACGACTCGTGGCCGAACGCATCGGTACGGTGAAGCTCATATTGAAGCCGAACTTCTCGGCCTGGGCACGCAGGGCATCTTGGCCGAGTTGGTTGCCGAGCCAAGCGAACGCGCTGTTGCAACTGACGGCGAGGGCGTTCGTCAAGGTGGTCTTTCCGCCTGGCCCGCACGCCGTGCCCTGCCAGTTCTTGAGCTCCACACTCGTGCCGGGCAGCTTGTACGACGCGGGACCGGGAACGATCGTGCTCGGGGTGAAGCGGCCTGATTCCAGGGCCGCGGCTGTCGTGACGAGTTTGAACGTCGATCCTGGTGGCGGATTGGAAACCAGCGGGCGGTTCAGCAGCGGTTTGTTCGGATCGGATTCGAGTTTCTCGTAAGCCTTCTGGCTTGCTGCGAGGTCATGGGTTGAGAGCAGGTTCGGGTCGAAAGACGGCGACGACGCCATCGCCAGGATCGCCCCAGTCGACGGATCGATCGCGGTGACGCTGCCAACCTTGCCAGACAAGCCCTGGTACGCCGCCTTCTGGGCAGCTGCGTTGAGGGTCAGGCCAACGGCTCCACCCTTTGACTCCCGGCCGCTGAGCAGTTGTTGCAGGCGGTCGACGAGGAACAGGTCACTCGTACCGGCGAGGACGTCGTTTTCTGTCCGCTCGATTCCAGTGGCGCCGTACAGCGCTGAGTAGAAACCGGTGGCGGGCGCGTAGAGCGGTCCTGCGGAGTAGCGACGTAGGTACTTGTACTGGTCATCGGTGGGTATCGAGCGGGCCACTGGGTCGCTGCCGACCAGGATCGGCCCACGTTCGCGGTCGTATTCCTCCAGGACGGTCCGCTGGTTGCCAGGCCGATCGCGAGTTTCCCCAGCCATGAATACCTGCTGGATGTTGATGTTGACCATCAACGCGAGCACAAGGATGCCGAGGATCAACCCGACGCGGCGGATGCTGTGGTTCATGACAGCCGCCCGGATGCATCGACCGTGCCGTCGGGCAGCGGGCTGCGGGCGCGGTCAGAGATTCGCATGAGGAACGCGATCATCATCCAGTTTGCGACCAACGCTGATCCACCGTAGGACAGGAACGGTGTCGTTAGGCCTGTCAACGGGATCAGGCGAGTAACGCCGCCGATGACCACGAACAGTTGCAGTCCGATTACGGTTGCGAAGCCGACGGCGAGGAGTTTGCCGAATGGGTCGCGGACGGCGATTGCTGTGCGCAAGCCACGCTCGATCATGATTCCGTAGATCGTCAGAATTGCCATGAATCCGGTGACGCCGAGTTCTTCGCCGAGGGCGGCGGTGATGAAGTCAGTCTTGGCGAACGGTACGAACTGGGGGTATCCCTGGCCGAATCCGGTGCCGAGCAGGCCACCATTTGCGAGACCAAAGAGGGACTGCGCGATCTGGTAGCCCTGGTCGTTGGCGTAGGTCCAGGTGTCGAGCCAGACCTGCACTCGAAGCCGAACGTGGCCGAACGCGAAGTACCCAAGTACCGCTCCGATGACGAACAGGCCGCCACCGATGACGAGCCAGCTGCGGCGTTGGGTCGCGACGTACAACAGCACGACGAACAGGCCGAAGAACATCAGCGCGGTACCGAGATCGCGCTGGAACACCAGCACCGCCATCGCGACACCCCAGGCCACCAGAATCGGACCGAGATCGCGGCCGCGTGGGATGCCGAGGCCGAGGAACTTACGGCGAACAAGCGCGAGTGAGTCACGGGTCACGACGAGGTACCCCGCGAAGAAGATGGTGAGCAGGATCTTCGCGAGCTCTGACGGCTGGAACGACAGCGGTCCGAGGCGGATCCACAGGTTCGCGCCGTTGACCGTGGTCCCGAGGCCGGGGATGAGCGGGGAGAGTAGAAGGAGAACGCCCAAAACCATGCAGGTGTAGGTGTACTTCTGCAGTCGCCGGTGATCATGAACGACGAACAAAATGACCACAAAGAGCACAAGGGCGAGCGCAGTCCAGGTGACCTGCGGGACGACGTCGGGGCTCGGGGCCTTGACCTCGGCGCGTTCGGCCCGCTGTTGGTCAGCGAGGTCGAGGCGACGAATCATCGCTAGGCCGAGCATGTTGAGCAACGCTGCGGCAGGCAGCAGGAACGGGTCGGCGTAGGGAGCGAGGTAGCGGACTGCAACGTGCGCGCCGCCGAGGAGCAGCGCGAAGATTCCGCCGACCGCGAGGAAGTTCGCGGGCAGTTCTCCGAGGACGGCGAGGTCGACGTTCGCATAGGCAAACATGCCGATAATCAGGGCCAGAATCAGCAGCCCTAGCTCGAGGTTGCGTCGATTTGGTACGTGAACGTTCGTATCGTCGGCGTCGGTGGTGGGCTGTGGTGCCGCGGTGGGTGCACTCATGGCACCGCCCCCGTCGGCTGAGCGGGTGGCGGGCAGCCTGGTGTCGTCGGAACGGCAACACACTGTGCTGCTTGGGCCTCGAGAGTTGCGACGATGTTGCGGGCCGCTTCAAGGTTCGCGGCGGGGATTGAGGTGTTGATTTGGTCCTGCGAGTACAGCGGCAGTTGACTGACCGACGTCTGGCTCGTCTGAATCGCCTTTGAGAATCCGTGTTCGCCGTAGCCGTCAGGGATGCCTTGGTAGATCCCAACCTGGCCGTTGACGTTGCCGACGTAGTACTGGTTGTGCGCCCAACCCCAGAAGCCAACGAGGCTCAGCAAGACGAGTGCGGCAATGCTCAAAGAGATGACGAGGGGGCCGAGTTTGCGGCGTCGACGCCGGGGCTGCTCGACGGGTCGCAGGGGTTCGGTGGGTGGCGCGGCGCTGGTGTTCGTCACCGGCGCGGGTCGGTCTGGATCAGGCTGGAAGTCAACTGGGAAGTCGATGCCGGGCAGGCGATCTCTGTTGCGCAGCTCCGCGGCCGCGCCGACGACAACAGGCATCGGGATCGATGACGGCGCTGGCGTCGGGTCGGCTGTCTCCGGGCTGTCATCGGCGACCAAATCCGCCACGACGCAGGTGATGTTGTCTGGTGCGCCGCCCTCAATTGCTCGCTCAACGAGGCGCGTCACCGCGCCCGTCGGGTCACCGGTGATGAGCAGCTCGCGAATCTCGCGAGGATTCAGCACGCCGGATAGGCCGTCGCTGCAGAGTAGGAATCGATCCCCGGCCTTGACTTCCCGCATAGAGAGATCGGGCTCCACATGGTGGACACCGTCGAGTGCCTTGATCAGCAGGTTGCGCTTCTCGTGGACTGCGGCTTCATCTTGGGTAATGCGCCCGGCATCGACGAGCGTCTGTACGAACGTGTGGTCTTTGGTCAGTTGGTTGAGCTCACCGTCGCGCAGCAGGTATGCGCGGGAGTCTCCGACGTGTGCCAGCGCAACACGATCGCCCTCCCAGCTCAGCGCCGTGACGGTTGTTCCCATTCCGGCGAAGTCCGGCGAGGCGCTAATGACCCGGCTGAGTTCGTCGTGAGCTTGATCAACGGCGTCAGCCAACGCTGTCAGGACCTCATCGCCGGGGGGTTCGCGGTCGAGCTCGGCGAACGTGGCCACAGCGGTTGCGCTCGCAAGTTCGCCAGCAGCGTGCCCACCCATTCCATCGGCCACCACGAGCATGTGGCCGCCGGCGTATCCGGAGTCTTCGTTGCCCTGGCGAACCAACCCGATGTCTGAGCGCGCGGCGTACCGCAGGCGCAGGCGCGCAGTGCCACCGCTGGTGTACGGGGGCACTGCTGCTGGTTGGGATTCGGTCGCCATGGGTCCTTACTTCCGCAACTCGAACACGGTGCGGCCAACTCGCAGCGGAGCTCCTGGCTCGAGCAGCGTTGGGCCGGTGATTCGGTTGCGGTCGATCCAGGTTCCGTTGGTACTGCTGACGTCTTCGACGATCCAGCGGCCCTCGGTCTGGTAGATCCGGGCGTGATAGCTCGAGGCGTAATCGTCGTCGACGACGAGCGTGTTGTCGGCGGCGCGGCCAATCGTCACCGGGGCTGTTCCAAGCGGCAGGACCGTGCCCATCAATGAACCTTCAGTGACCACGAGGTTGCGCGGGCGGATTCGCCCGGCCCGGGCAGGTTTGCGGCCTGTGCGGGCGGGTGCGGCGGCGATGGCGGCCGAGTCGGGCGCCTGCAGATCCCGGCGCAGCGCGCTGACGGTGATGAGGACGAAGCACCAGAGCAACGCGAGGAACCCAAACCGAAGCAGGGTTAGCGCGAGCTCGCTCATGTACCGCTCCTGAACGTCAGGCTGGTGGAACCCAGTCGGATGACCGAGCCGTCTCGAAGTACCTTCTCAGAAACTTGGACGCCATCCACGTAGGTGCCGTTGGTTGAGCCGAGATCTCGTAGTACCGCGTCGTTGCCGATGACGATGTCGCAGTGGTGCCGGGACACGCCTGGATCGTCGATTCGGATGTCTGCGTCGGCGCCGCGCCCGAGGCGGGTCGTTCCGCGTCCGATGGTGTATTCCCCGCCCGCCGCGATCAGAGTTGCACTGTTGGTGGATCCGGTCTTGGTGCGTGCGGTCACTGCTGCCTTCGCTTCGCTGGTTACCCGGAAGATGCCGGTGTCGAGGTCGTCGTCAAGTTGCATGTGGACGCTCACGGGGCCAAGGAACGTGTAGCGCTGCTCTTCGGCGTATTCGCGGGCGAGTCCTGCCATTTCGCTTTGTAGGGTTTCGGCGTAGACGGCGAGGCGGTCGAAGTCTTCACTGGCGAGCGAAATCGTGAAGCGGTTCGGGACGACGGTGCGCCCGCGCGACACGATCGCCGCCCGCTCATCGAGTTCGCGCTGTAGGGCTGCGGCGAGTTCGACTGGTTGCACCTCGGACTTGAAGGCCTTCGCGAACGCGCCGTTAACCGTGCGATCGACGCGTTGTTCGAATCTGTCGAGGATTCCCACGCGTCCACCTCCTTGCTGCCTCGCCTCGCGCGAGATCTCCTGGTTGGAACGGACTACTCCGCCTGCGCCCGATCGTAGCTAGGCGAACCCCGGCGTTGTTGGTTCATGCGGAGCTATTGCCTCAGAATTGGGGCGGACGGCACCGCAGGCGGGGGCATTTTGGGTGGGCATCGAGGGGGCACGGCTCTTAATGGAAACCGTTTTCAGTAAGGTGTGGGTATGAGAACTACACCAAGCCACTCACATGTTGCTCGCCGAATCGCCACTGCCGTTGCAGTCGCGGTCTCCGGCCTTGTCCTTGCCGCGTGCGGCTCGTCATCGACCTCGAGCGAACCGACCGCTGTTTCGTCGTCGGCGCCCGCGTGCCCCGTCGCACCAGTCAACGTTGTCGTCACCACAAATGTGTGGGGCAGCGTCGTCGATCAGCTCGTTGGCACGTGCGCGAACGTCTCGACGGTCATCACCAGCGCCGCGGCAGATCCGCACGACTTCGAGCCGACCGCGGCTGATTCCGCTGCGATCGCTGGCGCACAACTCGTCGTCATCAACGGCCTTGGCTATGACGAATGGGCGACGAAGATTGTCAAGAGCCTCGGCGCCTCAGCACCGCCGGTGTTGGACCTGGGCCAGGAGCTTGGGCTGAAGACCGGAGTGAATCCGCACATCTGGTACTCACCGGACTACGTTGTGGCGTCCGCGCAGAACATCACCGCGAAGATGAAGTCGGTTGAGGCGGCGGCGACGTCGTACTTCGACGGCCAGGCTGTGACGTTCAGCACCGCGCTGCAGCCCTACCTTGACAAGGTCGCCTCGATCAAGAGCCAGTTCACCGGTACCAAGATCGGCGTGACAGAGACCGTGTTCGACTACATGGCGCAGGCGACCGGCCTCGTGATCGCGACGCCGCCGGGATTCAGTAAGGCGATCGCGACCGAATCCGAACCGACCGCGAAGGACGTCGGCGCGTTCCAGACGCAACTGTCGAACGGCACCCTCAAGGTGCTGATCTACAACAGTCAGACCGAAGGCAGCCTGACGACGCAGCTGAAGTCCACCGCGGAAGCCAACAACGTCCCGATCGTCAGCGTTACCGAATCCATCAATCCCCCCAGCGCCACCTTCCAGGCCTGGCAACTATCCCAACTAGACGCCCTAGCCATCGCCCTCGCCGCCTAACCTCCCGCCCCCACAACGAGAACGATTTTGGTGCGACACGCGTGGCCTGCCGCCGTGTCGCACCAAAATCGTTCGCAGGTGGCGGGAATTCACTGAATCTTCTGAGGAAATTGAACGTGCGCGTGAATTCACAATGGATACTTGGCCGGTGACCGTTACCGATCAGGCGAGCGCTCCCGAGGCGCCCGAGAAGGAACGGTGGCGGCCCGGCGGACTCGAGCTCTTTGTGGTGCTACTGCTCCTGGTGGCGGTGTTCAGTCAGCAGATCGCTTCGGCCGCCTCGAACTACCCCGGCGTGCAGGCCGGCGCCACGATCTTTGTCTCGATCGTCGTTCAAGCGCTTCCGTTCCTTGCCCTCGGAGTGATGCTGTCGGGCTTTATTACCGCGTTTGTCCCGCCGTCGTTCTGGCGCAAGGCGTTGCCGAAGAACGAGGCGCTCGCAGTGCCTGTTGCCTGTGCGTCCGGTGTGGTGTTGCCGGGGTGTGAATGCGCGTCGGTGCCGGTTTCTGGCGGACTGATGTCGCGCGGCGTTGCGCCGTCGGCCGCGCTCACGTTCTTGCTTGCCGCACCTGCGATCAACCCCGTGGTGCTCGTGTCGACCTACGTCGCGTTCCCGGGCCAACCGGAGATGACGCTGGCCCGGTTCGTCGCCTCCTTCGTCACGGCA
>JBAYVO010000088.1:0-8255 GCA_041674545.1 Candidatus Nanopelagicales bacterium
CGTCGAGAAGACCGTCCGAATCCACGATGACCATGTTCAGGTTCTCAAGCGCGACGATGGTTCAACGAAGAACATCAGGCTGATCGACAAGGCCAACATCCACAACAATCGCCTGCAGGTCATAAACCAATATGAGGTCGACCGGGCGGACCCAACTGACGAGGCCAGCACCGGCGCCGCCTACGCGAACCGCTACGACGTGACGATCCTGGTCAACGGGCTGCCGATGGTGCACGTTGAACTCAAACGCCGCGGCGTCGACATCCGCGAGGCGTTCAACCAGATCGACCGCTACCAGCGCGACAGCTTCTGGGCGGGCAGCGGGTTGTTCGAATACGTGCAGCTATTCGTGATCTCCAACGGCACGCTGACGAAGTACTACTCGAACACCACCCGCAACCAGCACATCAGGGAAGGGCAGCGGCCAGGCAAGGGCCGCAAGACGTCGAACAGCTTTGAGTTCACGTCGTGGTGGGCCGATGCGCAGAACAAGCCGATTCAAGACCTCCCGTCGTTTGCCAAGACCTTCTTTGCCAAACACTCACTGCTCAATGTGCTAACGAAGTACTGCGTCCTGACGGCCGACAAGGCGTTGTTGGTTATGCGCCCGTACCAGGTGGTCGCGACTGAGCGGATCCTGCAGCGCATCGATATCGCCACCAACTACAAGCGACTCGGCACGATTGGGGCAGGCGGATACGTCTGGCACACAACCGGATCAGGCAAGACGTTGACGTCGTTCAAGACAGCGCAGTTGGCGTCGAAGCTGCCGAGCGTCGACAAGGTGTTGTTCGTCGTTGACCGCAAGGATCTGGACTACCAGACGATGCGCGAGTACGACCGGTTCCAGAAGGGGGCCGCGAACTCGAACACCTCGACTGCGGTGCTCAAGCAGCAACTAGAAGACCCGAGCGCGCGGATCATCATCACCACGATTCAGAAGCTGTCGACGTTCATCAAGGCGAACAAGGGCCACTCGGTGTACGGCAAGCACGTCGTGATCATTTTCGACGAATGTCACCGATCGCAGTTCGGCGACATGCACTCAGCGATCACCTCGGCGTTCAAGCAGTACAACCTATTCGGATTCACCGGGACCCCGATCTTCGCAGCAAACTCCGGCACGGGTGGCAACCCGCAACTCAAGACCACCGAACAGGCCTTCGGCGAAAAGCTGCACACCTACACCATCGTCGACGCGATCACTGACAAGAACGTCCTGCCGTTCCGCATCGACTACGTCAATACGATCAAGGTCGGCAACGTCACCGACGAGCAGGTCACGGGGATTGATACCGAGAAGGCACTCCTGGACACGGTTCGGCTCCACAAGGTTGTCGACTACATCCTGGAGCACTTCGACCAAAAGACCCGGCGCTCCTCGACGTATGAGCACTCGGTGGTGACGAACGTTGCCGCCTCAACCCGCAGCCGCGCCCAGGCCGACGCAATTCGCAGCATCAAACGAGTCCGCGGGTTCAACGCGATCTTTGCAACCGCGTCGATCGATGCGGCACGGTCGTACTACACACAGTTCAAGTTGAGCCAACAGAACCTAACACCAGACGAGCAGTTGAAGGTCGGCATCATCTTCTCGTACGGGGCCAATGACACCAGCGATGACGGCATCCTCGACGACGAAGCGTTCGACACCGACTCCCTTCCTGCCGATGCGCGCACGTTCCTGGAAGGCGCAATCGGTGACTACAACGAGATGTTCGGCACGAGCTACGACACCAGCGCAGACAAGTTCGGCAACTACTACAAGGACCTGTCGCAACGGTTGAAGAACCGCGAACTCGACCTGGTGATCGTCGTGAACATGTTCCTGACCGGATTCGATGCCACCACGCTGAACACGTTGTTCGTCGACAAGAACCTGCGCGCACACGGGCTGATTCAGGCCTATTCGCGAACCAACCGCATCCTTAACTCGGTCAAGACGTACGGCAACATCGTCGCGTTCCGGGACCTGGAAGACGAAACGAACGCCGCGCTCGAACTGTTCGGCAACCGCGATGCCCGCGGCGTTGTGCTGCTGCGGCCGTACGCGGAGTACTTCAGTGAGTACTCCGACAAGGTCCAAGAGTTACTGGCATCGTTCCCGCTCGGACAACCGATCGTTGGCGAGGCAGCACAGAAGGACTTCATCAAGATCTTTGGGCAGATCCTGCGCCTCGAGAACATCCTTACCTCATTCGACGAATTCGCGAACAGCGCGCTGTTGTCCGAGCGGCAAGGCCAGGACTACCGCAGCGTCTACCTCGACCTTCACGCCGAGTTCCGTAAAGGCGACGATGCCGAGAAGGAGTCGATCAACGATGACGTCGTCTTCGAAATCGAACTCATCAAACAGGTGGAGATCAACGTCGACTACATCCTGTTGCTCGTCGAGAAGTACCGACGCGAGCACGGTGACGGCGACGATCTAGAGATCCGCGCGGAGATCTCACGTTCCATCGATGCGAGCCCAACGCTGCGGAACAAGAAGGACCTCATCGAGGCCTTCGTCGATTCACTATCCGTCGGTGGCGAGATCGATCAGGAATGGCTCAGCTTTATCGCCGCCAAGCGAGATGCCGAGTTGGATTCGATCATCGTCGACGAGGGCCTGCGGGCTGACGAAACCCGGGCATTCATCGAGGTGGCCTTCCGCGATGGGGTGCTTGTCACAACGGGGACCGCCATCACCACCGTGTTGCCGCCTGCCTCACGGTTCGCCCCCGACGGCGGCCACGGCGAGCGAAAGGAGCGCGTAATCGCCAAGCTCGCGGCCTTCTTCGACCGCTTCTTCTCCCTCACCACCAGCCCCACCGACGCCTAGCCCCACACCCTCCCCGCTCCGCCGAGGCGCCCGCAACCCCGCCAAACCGAACTGTTGACTGCGAGGTTGTTGCTGGATCTCCGAACGAAAGCCCAGCAACAACCTCGCAGTCAACGAACGTGTTTGACCTGCGGGAGGGTTGGGGCGGTGTGGAGTGGGCTTGGTAGATAAGCCCTGGGTAGAGTTATATGCATGGTGGGAGGTGAAGTGCTGCGGGGGCAACGGATTGGCCTCGGGATCTCGCAGGCTCGACTCGCTCGTCTGCTTGGGACTCAACAACCGAACATCAGCGCATACGAGAAGGACACGCTCGAACCAGGCCGTGTGGTTGGCGATCGGATCAAGCGGTTCCTCGCCCTCGAGCGCGAGTCGGTCTATGCCAATCGCGACGTGTCGAGCTTCCCGGCATTCGCAACCGAGGTGAAGCGAGCGCTAGCGGTGGATCCGCCTCAGGTGGGCCGTGATCTGATCCAGTGTGCAGACGAATTCGCATCGCTACGTCACGCCGCTGACCGAGCATTCTTCCTTACCGAACCCGCCAGCACGAGTGACGTCCGATACGACGCCTTGATTGCTGGTCTCGCCGTCTATCTGAGCAGACAGGCAGGGTTGCTGGCGGCTCCGGAGTGGACGACACAGCCTCAGCGGTATTCACCGGAAATGTGGTTCTACGGATCGCCCGGCGAGATTCCAGGGCTAAGGGCATCGGCTTGGCGCGACGCCGTTCCCAGCATGCGAGCACGCGGTGTGGTCTTTAGTCGCCGGAATTTGGAGTCGGTGTGAACCTGTTGGATCGCGAAACTATCGTCGAGCTGCTCACGCAGTTGGGCGCTCAGCTCACGCGGCGTGGTCTTGAGGCGGAGCTCTACGTTGTCGGCGGGACCGCAATGGCGTTGGCCTACAACCGAACCAAGGTAACTACCGACATCGACGCTGTCTTTGAACCAGTCACGGAGGTGGAGGCGGAGGCTCGGGCGATGGCGCGTCAACGCCGGGACCTCCCCGACGACTGGCTCAACTCGAAGGTGAAACCGCTACTGCCGGTGCTCTACGACCAGAACCAGGTTGAGGCGCTGTCGGCACCGGGAATCAGCGTCAACGTTGCCTCACCTGAGCATCTCCTCGCGATGAAGGTGCGCGCTGCCCGCGATGACCGCGACCTACAGGATGTCTTGGCGCTAGTCCGAATCCTGAACCTGCGTTCCGTGCCCGAGGTCTGGGCAATCGCCGACGCCGTCTGGACCACCGACCCCATCACCCCCGAGGCCCGCCTCACCGTCACCGAGTACCTGCTCCACTTCGGCCTCCGCCCCGCCTAGCGCGCCCCTCCGCCGCACCTGGGGCACCAGCACGACCCCGGAACCGCCGAACCAACGTTGAGTGTGGACTCGTTGGGGTCTCGCGGGCCGAAAACACCCCAACAACTCCACACTGAACGCAAGGACGGGGGTGCGCAGCTGCTGGACGGGGCCAGAGGCGGAAGGGTCAGGGGGTGCGGAGGGTTAGGGCGGCTTCGGTGGCGTAGTAGGTGAGGATGACGTCCGCGCCGGCGCGCTTGATCGACAACAGGGACTCGGCGATGGCGCGGTCCCTGGTGATCCAACCGTTCGCGGCCGCCGCTTCGATCATCGCGTACTCACCGGAGACCTGGTACGCAGCGACCGGAACATCGACCGTGGCCGCAACGTCGGAGAGAACATCGAGGTACGGCAGCGCGGGCTTGACCATCACCATGTCGGCACCCTCAGCGACGTCGAGCGCAACTTCACGCGCGGACTCGCGACGGTTCGCCGGATTCTGCTGGTACGACTCACGGTCGCCGGTCAACTGCGAATCAACCGCCTCGCGGAACGGGCCGTAGAACGCTGAGGCGTACTTCGCCGCGTACGCCAAGATCGCGGTGTCGACGTCGCCCACGGAGTCCAGGGCCGCCCGCACCGCGCCAACCTGGCCGTCCATCATGCCGCTCGTACCGAGCACGTGAGCACCGGCTTCCGCCAACGCGAGAGCCATGTCGGCGTAGCGATCCAACGTCGCATCGTTGTCGACGACACCTTCAGCATTCAGCACGCCACAGTGCCCGTGTGAGGTGAACTCGTCAAGGCAAAGGTCCGCCATCACGACGGTCGAATCACCCAACTCCGCCCGTACCGCGCGCACGGCAACGTTCAGCGCCCCGTTGGGATCGGTCGCACCGGAGCCATCAGCATCTCGCTGCGCAGGAACGGCGAACAACATCACGCCACCCACACCCGCGGCTACAGCGTCACGGGCGGCCACCAGCAACGAATCTTCGGTGTGCTGAACAACCCCAGGCATCGACGCGATCGGTTGGGGAGTGACGAGGCCTTCTCGGTAGAACATCGGCAACACCAAGTCGGCCGGGTTGAGGCGCGTCTCGGCGACCAGGCGGCGCATCGCAGAGTTGCGACGCAAACGACGAGGCCGCGCGATGAGGTGATCATGTCGTGCTGATTGCGTCATCGTGCGGCCTCTTTCGTCTACTTAGCTAGTGGAGCGTCGGCGCGATCCACCACGGCGCCGCGACGGACGCCAGGTGGCGTCACCGTTCTCCAACGCAGTCTGTCGCAGTTGTTCCGCGTGGGCTGCCAGGTTGTCGGCCAGCACCATGACGTTCGGCGTCTCGGCCAACACATCGACGCGCAGACCGTGTTCGCCAGCGGTCTGTGCCGTCTGCGGGCCGATGCACGCGACAACAGTGCATGCGTGAGGCTTGCCGGCAATACCAACGAGGTTGCGAACCGTACTTGACGAGGTGAACATCACGGCGTCGAATCCGCCGGTCTTGATCGCCTCGCGGGTCTCGGCGGGCGGCGGCGCGGCACGCACCGTGCGGTACGCCGTCACGTCGTCAACTTCCCAACCCAGTGCCTGCAAACCGGCCACCAGGGATTCCGTTGCGATGTCTGCACGCGGAAGGAACACACGGTCGATCGGATCGATCTCAGCGTCGTACGGCTGCCAATCGGCCAAGAGGCCAGCGGTGGACTGTTCGCCGGAAGGAACCAACTCAGGCTTGACGCCGAACTCAATCAGCGACGCGGCAGTGGCATCGCCAACCGCAGCGACCTTCAGGCCGGCCATGGCGCGGGCATCGAGACCGTATTCCTCGAACTTCTCGCGCACTGCCTTCACCGCATTTGCACTGGTGAAGGCGACCCACTGGTAGCGGCCGGTCACGAGCCCTTGGATCGCGCGATCCATCTGCTGTGGCGTGCGTGGTGGCTCGACCGAGATCGTCGGAACCTCAACCGGCACCGCTCCGTAGCGACGCAGTTGCTCCGATAGCGCTCCCGCCTGTTCCTTCGTCCGCGGGACGAGCACACGCCAACCGAAGAGCGGCTTGGTCTCGAACCACGAGAGCTTGTCGCGACTGTTGAGAACTTCGCCGACGATCACGGTGCCTGGCCCTGCTTGCTTAGCTGCCTTCACCACGGCGGGCAGTTCTTCCAGGGTCGTCGCGATCGTGCGCTGTTCCACGGTGGTTGCACCGCGGGTGATGCTGATCGGGGTGTCGGCCTTGCGACCGGCAGCGATCAGCGCCTTGGAGATCTCAACCGCTTTGTCCGCTCCATCGGTGATCACGAGCGTGAACGCCGGGTTCGCCAACTCTGCCCAGTCGGTCACGGCATCGGTCTCAACGATGCGCACCTCACGAGCCTTCGCGTTCATCAACGGGAAGCCCGCGTACGCGGCGACGCCGGAAATCTGCGAGACGCCAGGAGCAACCTCGAAGCTGAGCTTGGCGCGGTGCAGGACAACAGCCTCGACAGCGATCGAGCCATCCAGAATCGGATCGCCGGAGTACAACCGGACGACGTTGTCGCCTGCGCGGGCACGCTCAACGACGCGTTTGGCGCGGGCTGCATGCTCCAACGGCAAGCCGTCGTCATCAACGACAGGAACGAGGTTCGCGTCAGGCGCGTACCGCTTGGCAATGTCGACCACGTCGGAGTCAGCGACGACTGCATCGGCGGCGGCCAACAGGGTCGTCGCGCGGATCGTGAGCAGCTCTGGGTCCCCTGGACCCGCAGAAACGAGCGAGATGGTCCCGACTGGGCGGTTCTTCTTCGGGCGTGCGGCGGTCACTATGCGGACTCCCCCAACAGATCAGCGGCGC
Organism: Candidatus Nanopelagicales bacterium; assembly: GCA_041674545.1. GTDB lineage: Bacteria > Actinomycetota > Actinomycetes > S36-B12 > UBA10799 > UBA10799. The sequence continues at coordinate 6,966 of JBAYVO010000088.1, forward strand.
CAGCTGCGAGGAGCTCGGCCGCAAGTTCGCGACCAAGTCCCTCGGCGTTGCCAGCAGCGCCAGTAATGGACATGCGGATCATCTTTGAGCCGTCAACCGATGCGGCGACTGCTTGCAGATGGATAGTGCTGTTTTCCGGTGTTGCATCAAAATTCGTGTCGTCTGGTGTCACGGTTGCCAGGGCTCCAACCGGTGCGGTACACCCGGCCTCAAGCGCGCTCAACAGTGATCGTTCTGCGCTAACAGCAGCGTGTGTACTGAAATCATCGATCCTCAGTAGCGCTTTGTGCAAATCCGCATCACGCTCAAGGAGCGCGCTCGAGGCTTCAACCGCAAGCGCACCCTGGCCGGGTGCGGGCAACATCTGCTGCGGATTCAGCCGTTGCGTGATTACCGAATCACGACCGATTCGGACTAAGCCGGCTGTCGCCAAAATCACTGCATCGAGGTCGCCAGACTCGATTCGGCCGAGCCGCGTATCGATGTTGCCTCGAATGTCCACAACGTTCAGGTCAGGACGCATCGCTCGGATTTGACTCGCCCGGCGAGGTGATCCAGTGCCAACCGTCGCCGCGATTTGCAGGTCGTCGAGGGTGACGCCGTCAATGCCACAAAACGCATCGCTGGGATCTTCCCGGATCGGCGTCGCCGCGATCACCAGGTTGGCATGCGGCTCGGTTGGCACATCCTTGAGCGAGTGCACGCCAACATCTGCGCGGCCGTCGAGAATCGCTTCCCGCACTGCCCCGACGAACACGCCGACCCCACCAAACGACACCAACGAACTCGTCGCTTGGTCACCCTCGGTTGTGACAAGGACGAGCTCAGCAGGTCGACCGGTGATCGTTGCGAGGGCGTCGGCGACAGTCTGCGCTTGAGTTGTTGCGAGCTGACTGCGCCTTGTGGCCACCCTGATGGGGGTAGTCGTCAAGGCATCCACCGACCATCAACGTCGGTGATTGCGCCGAGGGCAGCCTCGGCCTCGACACCGGGGTCCGACAGCGACGTGACGGCTTCGGGGTCGAGGTCGAAGAGCGCGTGAAGCGCTTCTGCGTACCGCTGCCCGTCTGGGTCCGCGGCGAACTGTTTCATTCGCACGGTTGGTGTGTGCAGCAGCGTCGAGACTGTCCGGCGCAGTGTGCGTTCCACTGCCGCGACGGCATCGTCGGAGAGTTCTGGATGTTTGAGACGCAGCCGCTGCAATTCGGCCTCGAGGACGAGGTCGGCCTTCGCCCGAAGCGAAACCACGATCGGTTCGACTCGCTGCGCCGCTTGATCGGCGAGGAACAA
>JBAYVO010000089.1:0-8237 GCA_041674545.1 Candidatus Nanopelagicales bacterium
GCCGCGCCTGCCGGATGGATCTGCGCGTAGTCCGCATCGGTCGGGGCCGGGTACGTGTGCGTTTGGCCGTCGCCCCCGGCAGCCAGGACCGTGGTGTCCTGGCTGTGATCCAGGATCGTCGTGTCGTTCGAGACGGGTGCGTCGACTGCAGCAGCATCTTGCCGGGCGGCAGCCGCATCGTCCGGAGCGTCCGAAGGTGCCGACGTATCGCTCGAACCAACGGGTTCGGCGATGCTGGGGTCATCCGACGGCTGGTCTTGCTCGTTCGGTGCTCCGGTGTTGTCAGTCATTGCCCATGCTCCTGCCGCCTTGGTAGCGCACTTGCGCTCTTCGCGTGGGTAACGGTACCGACTCCGCGGGCAAACGTCAGCGGCAGCAACGTCAAGATTCGGGGTTGGGTGTTCGGGATCAGTAAGGACACCGGTTACCCTGTCGTTCGCACAGACATGTGCACAGCACGTGCTGTTCGACATCCCGGAGGTTCACCATTAGCGCCGAAATCACGTCGTTCGTCGACACGTGGCACACACAGTCCGAGCCCGCGCAGAGCGCCCGCGGTCGCAGCATCGAACTCAACACGTACGCACCGTCGCCGACGAGCGCCGCACTCTTGGCGACCTTGGTGGCGGCAGCCGGCGCAAAGGCTGTGGTTGAGGTTGGTTCAGGCACTGGGATTAGCGGGCTGGCAATCTTCGCTGGCATGACCGATGACGGCATCCTCACCACCATCGATGCTGACGCTGCGCATCAATCAGCGGCCAAGGCTGCCTTCGCCGCTGAATCAATCGACTCCGGTCGTGCCCGGCTCATCACCGGCGCCCCGCAAGAAGTCCTCCCCCGCTTGACCGACGCCGCGTATGACGTCGTCGTGATCAACGATCCGAGTGCTGACCCACAGGGCTACTTTGAGCAAGCGCTACGTCTACTTCGTGTTGGGGGTGTCGTTGTTCTGACCGGCGCGCTCGGTGAAGGATCAAAGGTTGCTGATGCCAGTCAACGCGACCCGCAGACAACGGCTTTGCGCGAACTGGGCGAATTTGCCAAGTCACAAGAAGGCACCGTGAGCGCCTTGATCCCGCTTGATGAAGGCACACTCATCGCTGTCAAGCAGGCTTAACCCGCACCTGACTAGGCCTATTGGCCGCTGGCTTGCCGCTGCGCCAATCGCGGATCGCTACCAGAGGTCCGGCGAGGATTGCAGCCAACGCAACAGCAGCCTGACACCGAAACCCGTCGCACCGCGAAGGCGTTCAGCCTGGTCTTTTTCAGCGCGCGCCGGCCCGGCAATATCCAAGTGAGCCCAACGACGGGTACCGGAGAACTCCTTGAGGAACAGCGCTGCGGTAATTGCACCGCCGCCAACTCCGCCGCGACTGACATGAGCGATATCGGCAATCGATGAATCCAGCGACGCGCGGTATTCCGTCGCCAGCGGCAACCGCCAGAGTTGATCATTGCTCTCTTGCCCGGCGATTTCTAGTCGCTTTGCCAGACCATCGTCGGCGGAGAAGAGCGCGCCGTATTGACGGCTCAGCCCAAGAGTTGCTGCGCCGGTGAGCGTGGCGATGTCGATGATGATGTCCGGACGCAAGCGCGCATTCGCGTATGCGATCGCATCCGCTAGGACCATCCGGCCCTCAGCATCGGTATTCAATACCTCGCTCGTGCGTCCGCCAAAGTGTCGAACGACGTCGCCTGGGCGGTAGGCGGCCCCCGATGGCATGTTCTCAGCACACGCCAACAGCCCAATGACGTTCGCGGTTACACCGAGTTCGTTCAATGCCGACATCACCGCAAGGACTGCTGCTGCACCGCTCATGTCGGTTTTCATCAGTGGCATGCCGTCTGGCGGTTTCAGTGACAGTCCGCCGGAATCGAAGGTAATACCCTTCCCCACCAACACAATTCGCGGCGCAGTTGGATCGCCGCGATACTCCGTCACGATGAGACGTGGCGGATTCGCCGACCCGCCACCAACCGCGAGTAGCCCACCAAAGCCGCCGCGCTCCAACGCTGCCTCATCAAGCACACGCACTCGCAAACGCGATTGTTTGGCCAATGCTTGAGCTTGTTCGGCAATCGACTGTGGGTTCTTTTCATTGCTCGGCGCGTTCGCTAAATCGCGAGCCAGATACACCGCGTTTGCTGTTGCGACGGCTTGATCTACGACAATCTGTGCCGAGGCAAGCCCAGCAACCGCGAGCTGTACAACGGTCGACTTGGTTTCAGTTGGCTTGCTCTTTCGGGTGAATTGGTACGACGCGAGGAGTAGACCCTCACAGAAGGCCCGCAGCGACGCATGCGACATCGACGCAGTGACGTCACACAAGACGACTTCAGCATTCTTGATGCGTTTGGCGAGCGCTGCGCCCGCTTTGCGAGCATCCTTCGGTTGGTCATCGCCGACGCCGAGCGTCAGCAACGTCTCTGTGGTGTCGTCCTCAAGTTCGACTTCGACGATCTCACCAACTTTTCCGGTGGCCTCCGCACGACGTAAACGTCGAGGTAGATCGATTCGCTGTTCAGCGGCTAGGCGAATCCCCACATCGCCAGCGGTGATCCCGCCGTCAGTGTTGACCGCGCACGACGTCACCACGATGCTCGGGGGCGGCGTCGCAACAGCAACTGGAGCGGTCAGCGTCGACTGATCATCCACGTCTTCGGTGGAAACACTAAGCGCCTGCAACGCGTCCAACGGGACAAGTTGCAGGCGCAGGTGCGATTCGGTGTGCTGTGTCGCCACGGCGTGATTAGCCAGCTACTTCGTTCAGCTGAACGCCAAGGTCTTTCGCTTCATCGGGATTCATCTCCACGACCAAGCGGCCTCCACCCTCGAGCGGAACGCGCATCACAATGCCGCGACCTTCCTTGGTGACCTCGAGTGGGCCATCACCCGTACGCGGCTTCATTGCCGCCATAGCCCGTCCCCTTTCGTCAAGTGCAACGTGTACGCACATTCGTTGCCCGCATGAACCGACATTCACTCGGCCAACTGACCAAGCACCTGCAGTTGTTTTGTGCGCAGACTCTTGATTATTCCGCATGGAGTCGCAGTTGTCGCCGCTTCCCCCTAATTAGGCTCAGTTATTCACTCCTGCGCCGGAGGTGGATGCGTGCCATTGAGCCTCAACGAGGCTCGCAAATCGCCCCAGCGCTGCGTTCATTCCCACGCCAAAAGCCGGTTTGAGGAGTCCCCAACCAATCTGTCCGACGATCCCAAAGGGGACGTCTAGGTCCTCTGCCCAATAGAAGCGAGCCCGGTGCGGGCCAAGAGGCTTTACCGCCATGATCCCGATCCCACGGACGACGTTCCCGGTGTGCAACACGTCGACGCGGTACGGACTATCCCATCGGGTAATCGTCATTGTGTCCAGGAATCCGAAGCCGCCGATGCCGGTGTAGGCAGCGACTTCACCGCCTACCCCCACCCCGCCGTTGCGTCCGCCACGGACCGTGGTCAGCGGAATCCACTGGTCTTGGCTTGGCCAATCGGTGATTGCGTCGAATACTGCTTGCGCCGGAGCCGCGATATCAATGGCGTAGATGACTCTGGTCATCGCTGGGCCGAGACTTCATCTGATGTTGGCTCTGCTTGAGCACCGGAGTCGGCTTGGATCGCGCCCTCACTGGGAGCTTGTGAACCATTTTGGGCTTCGACATCGTTGTCAGTCGTGGCGCCATCGGCACCTAGTTGCGGGTTGAAGGCCGCAAGTTGCGCCTCACGGATGCGGAGCGTTTCTGCCAGCCTCGCCATAGCCTCATCGACGTCTGCCATCCGGTAGCCACGTGCGGCGGTACCAAATCGCAGGTTCTCGAGATCGGTAGCGGCGAGCGGCGCTAGCGGGATTTCTGGCCGATAACGGTCAATTACGGGGTCCTCGATCTGTCCGATCTTGCCGGCCGCCACGACTGCGATTACCCCGATCGCTGCGAGCGCAATCAGCACAAAAAAGATCGTCATCATTCTCCTAGTGCGTCGGGATGTGGGCCGCGCTGGGCGGTCTTCGTGAAAGTCTGTCCACGTGGACCTCATCCTAGGCACGCATCGGTTCGAACCGACTGAACTGCTCATCATGGCGATTGTTAATCGAACGCCCGACTCCTTCTACGATCGTGGTGCGAGCTTCAGCGATCACGCCGCGATGGCGCGAGTTGAAGAAGCAGTGGCGGCCGGTGCTCAGATCGTCGACATCGGCGGAGTGAAGGCCGGGCCAGGCGACATAGTCGATGCAAATGAAGAGATCCGACGGACGGCATCGTTTGTCCAGGCGATTCGGTCTCGATTCCCTGACGTTGTCATTAGCGTCGATACGTGGCGTGCCGAAGTCGGCCGAATTGTGTGTGGCGAGGGCGCTGACCTCCTGAATGACGCGTGGGGTGCGTGGGACCCCGAACTCGCCGAGGTGGCAGCTGAGTTCAAAGTCGGCTTGGTCTGCACCCACACCGGAGGGGCTCAACCTCGCACGCGACCTCACCGCGTCACATACAACGACGTGGTGGCTGACGCAGTGTCGTCAACGGTTGCGCAGGCCGAGCGCGCCGTGGCACTTGGTGTTCCCAAGTCATCGGTGCTCATCGATCCCGGCCATGACTTCGGGAAGAACACGTATCACTCACTCGAACTCACCCGCTACCTCTCGGCGATGGTGTCAACCCAGTGGCCAGTGCTGGTCTCACTGTCCAATAAGGACTTCGTCGGGGAGGCTCTCGATCGCCCTGTCGACGATCGACTGATCGGCACGCTAGCCACCACGTCAATCAGTGCGTGGCTCGGTGCTCGAGTGTTCCGGGTCCACAACATCTCCGAAACTCAACAGACCCTGGATATGGTCTCGGTGATCCGTGGCGACAAGCCCCCGGCGGTTGCCCGACGCGGACTCGCCTGACGTAACCGAGTGGGCGTCTGGACAACACTTACCTACACCTGACACGAATCTGCTGGCCGCAGTGGAGCTACCGTGGGATTCTCGGGCTCAAGCGTGCCGTCACCAGAGGAGTCTCTTGCCATGTCGTTACCGCCAGGTTCGCCGACACCACCGGAAACTCCTCCGGCAAGCACTGCCACCGGGGGTACACGGCCCAACGGTGCAAACGACTCGGCAAGTAGGCGCTTATGGGATCACGAAGGCGTCAAGTTGCTCGCCGTCGTTGGAGCGATCCTGGGCGCAATGGTGCTACTTGCCGGAGTAAGCCTCACCGGCACGATGGCAACCGGCGCGGCGACGTACGACGCAGATGACCGACCCACGTCACCCCGTAAGACCCCGCGCAGCGACGGCGGCCCAAGCCGAGGCGGCCGCGACTTCGGGAACCCCGGCGGGCAGCGCGACGACGGTGACCTCGGGGGACTCGGTGGACTCAGCGGGCTTCGCGGCAACCTCGAACTCTTTTCGAGTCTTCAACATGGTGACGTGGTGGTTACGGGGCCAAGTGGACAGCCGGAGACCAAACGGATTGCCCGCGGGACGATCAGCGCGGTCACCCCAACGAGCCTGAGCGTTACCTCGGCAGACGGATTCGTCACCGCGTACACCCTCGGCACCGCTACAACGATCATGATCAACGGGCGGACCGGATCCGCAATCGGCCTGAAGGTCGGCCAGAACGTGTCGGTAATCGGCACTGCCACTGGTGCGGCAGCGTCAGCTGATCAGGTCATCGCTACGACTGCATAGGTTCTAGTCCGCCTCTAACCATTCGTCCGGGTGTCCGGTATTGGATGCTGCGACTGCGCCACGCCCCTCACCTCGACGCCACGCGTCCTCGATGACGTCAAACGCCTCGTCGACTGTGCTGACCCACTGTGCGTCCGCCGCAGCCTCCTCACGGACCATCCGCCTTTCGACGAGGCCCTCAACGAGTTCTCGAAGTTCAGCGAAGTCTCCCCACGGGTCGAGCACAACAACTGGCTTGAGGTGCATACCCAGATTGCGCCCGACCCACACCTCAAGGAGCTCTTCGAGGGTTCCGAGCCCACCTGGAAGCGCAAGGAACGCGTCACTATGGGCGTCCATGAGCGCCTTCCGTTCGCGCATATCGCGAGTCACAATGAGTTCGTCGGCGTTAAGGTCGCCAACTTCCCACTTCATCAACTGCTCAGGAATCACCCCCGTGGTGTGTCCGCCGTTGGCGCGAACCGTGCGTGCGAGCTCTCCCATCGTGGAGATTCCGCCACCGCCTGAGACCAATCGCATTTGCCGTTTGCAGAGCGTGCGACCCACGTCTGCGGCCAAGTCGTGATAGCGCTGCGAAATGAGTTGACTCGATGACAGGTAGACGCAGACTGCGCGCTGATGTTCCCGCAGGGTGGCCACCGCTAGTCGCTACCTGTGTCGTGGGCGCGCAGGTGCTCCGGTGCGGGCGGCCGGTGCTTTGCCCGGGCGTCCATGATGATCTTCACCGCTGCAGCGGGATCGTCGGTGACGTGCAGGTACTGCCAATCGGCATCAGTGATCTTTCCTGATGCAGCCGCTGCGCTGCGCAGCCAGTCGACGAGGCCACACCAATACTGGGTACCGACCAGGATCACCGGGAAGCTGGTGATCTTCTGGGTCTGGATCAATGTCAGGGCCTCGAACATTTCGTCTAGCGTTCCAAAGCCACCCGGGTAGACGACGAAGGCCTCCGCGTACTTGACGAAGCAGGTTTTGCGGACAAAGAAGTATCGGAAGTCAATGTTGACGTCGACCCACTCGTTTGTGAATTGCTCGAACGGCAACTCGATGTTCAGGCCAACCGAGACGCCGTTCGCCTCACACGCACCACGGTTGACGGCTTCCATAATTCCGGGCCCACCGCCCGTGATGGCGGCAAGACCCGCTTCCGCCAGTTTGGCGCCGAGGGACATCGCGCTGAGATACTCGGGATCGGCGCGGGCAGTACGCGCACTGCCGAACACCGACACAGCTGGCCCAAGCGTCGCGAGCGTGTCGAACGCCTCGACGAATTCGGCTTGGATTCGCATGACACGCCATGGGTCCGTGTGCGTCCAGTCGTCAGAAGGCCGCGAGTCGAGGAGGTGCTGGTCCGTTGTTGCTTGCGGAATGCTGCCGCGGCGCAGCTTTACGGGGCCGCGCACGTGCTCGGGCTTGGGATTCGATCCGGGGACTGACATGGACCAACGCTAACGCTGCGCTGCGTCCTCGAGTGAAACCGCGAACAAATTTCTTTCGCGTATCGGGAATATCGCGTTGGGGGTATTGTTCTATTACTTGACGCATCAACAAATGACGCTTCAAGTAATAGCTCAGACCACTAGCGAAAGGCACTCTCATGACTGACTTCTCCGCCGCCGCAGGCACCTGGAAGATCGACGACACACACACCACCCTCGGATTCTCAGCGCGTCACGCGATGGTCGCCAAGGTTCGCGGACGGTTTACCGACTTTGAAGGTTCGTTCACCATCGATGCTGACTCCCCCGCAAACTCGACGGCCAGTGTGACCATCAAAACCGCGAGCATCGACACCCGCAACGCGGACCGCGACACTCACCTCAAGTCAGCGGACTTCCTCGATGTCGAGAAGAACACCGAACTGACGTTCGCGTCCACGAGCATCAAACACGTTGATGGCAATGACTTCGTGGTTGGCGGCGACCTCACCGTCGGCGACGTCACCCGCAACGTAGAGGTCGAATTGGCGTACGTCGGAACCAGCCAGGATCCATGGGGCGGAACACGAATCGGTTTCGAAGGCTCCACCGAGATTTCGCGCAAGGACTTCGGGCTCACCTGGAACGTCGCACTGGAGACCGGTGGCGTCCTCGTCGGAGACAAGATCAAGATCGAAATCGACGTCGAGGCCGTCAAGCAGTAGCCCCGCATCTCCGTTTGGTAGACACGCCCGGCCGGCCGGGCGTGTCTACCAAACGGGGATCGGCGCTCGGCCCGTCACTGGCCGCAGAGCCAACTGCGAAGCGCGGTTTCGCAGCGATGCAGCTCCGCAATCGGGACGAACTCGTCCTTTGTGTGCGCCAGCGACGGGTCGCCGGGCCCGAAGTTGATTGCCGGAATCCCGAGCGAGCTAAACCGCGCCACGTCGGTCCACCCGAATTTCGGATGCGGCGCCTCGCCAAGTATCTCAATAAAGCGCGCAACCGCCGGGTCGCTCAGACCCGGAAGCGCACCTGGCGCGTTGTCATCGACCACCACGTCAAAACCAGCGAAGACGTCCTTCACATGGGCAACGGCCTCTTCTGCACTACGGCTCGGGGCATACCTGTAGTTGATCGTCAC
>JBAYVO010000090.1:0-8131 GCA_041674545.1 Candidatus Nanopelagicales bacterium
CCTACTTGCCCGCGTGTAGACTCTTTCCCGGTCGGTTGGTTCGACCATGCGCCCGTAGCTCAACGGATAGAGCATCTGACTACGGATCAGAAGGTTAGGAGTTCGAATCTCTTCGGGCGCGCACGTGTGCAGGCGAGAGGGCCGCAACCGTAAATCCGGTTGCGGCCCTCTCACTCGTTTTCGGCGGATCTTCCGTGAGCTGGGTTGAGCGCCATCATTTGTAGGGCGAGTGGTCTGCCAGATGCCATACCGAGAAATGCCGCTGATCACTTCCAATTTTAGGCGTCAAATTGGGAGCAGAGTCGTCAAGCAGTTCACCTCGTGAGGATCACCACAATCGATCATGGAACTGAATCCTTCAGCGGTCGTCATATCTTGTACGCCGGTTTCAAGATCGGCCGAAACTGAGCGCGCAACGGTGAATCGCGTTGCCGCGCAACGACGAAAGCCACGGGGAAATGACCAATCAAACGACAGCAATGCAGAACTGCGCAAACTGTGGCAACGTGAATCCCGCCGGGACTCACTTCTGCGCGAATTGCGGAACGCAAGCAATCACTGCTCCACAATCGCGCCCGCCGCTGGGCGGCGCGCCACCCGCGCAAGCCACACCCGGTTGGTACAGCGACCCGTGGGCCCCGAACACGCAGCGGTACTGGGATGGCAACAGTTGGACTTCGCACAACGCGCTCCAACCAGTGGTTGCGTACGTCGCGCCGGTCCAGCAGAAATCAGTTGGCATTGCGATCCTGCTTACGTTCCTATTCCCTGGCCTTGGTCACATCTACATTGGGATGAACGAGAAGGGGATGCCGTTCTTCATTCCCAACGCAGTCGCCTTTGTACTGGTATTGGTGGTCTGGATCGCGCTTCCGCTGATCTTCGTTCTTTGGTTGGTCACGTTCATCATTTGCGTGCTGAGCATCAGCGAGGACACCGACCGTGTCAACGCGGCTCTAGCTGGAGGAATGCGCCGATAGCTAGCTTCAGCGCCGAAGCGGGCTTGTAGCCACTTCAGGATCGAGCGCTTGAGGTCTTGAAGATTTCGATAGCGAATTCCCGCGCCGCTCGGAGTTCGTTCCGCTAACTAGCACGAACAGAGTGCGCCTTGATGAGTTCGGAGTAGAAATGTCGATGGCCGTAGGCCCCTTCTGTGGTGAATGTGGTTGCCGCGTGACATCGGGGGGCAACTTTTGCGAGCGATGCGGAGCGCCACTTGCGAAGCCAAGCGTCCGATCCCTCGTCGCGTTCAAAGACGCCGACCTTGGCCCTGAACGCGGCTCGTTCGTCTCCGAGTACTCCGACCGTCAGAAGGCGTTGCTTAGTAGCAACTCGCCATCCGAGCCAGGATGGTTCGAAGATCCGCTTGATGCTGGTTGGGCGCGGAGGTTCGACGGCCAGAAGTGGCTCGGTCTGCAACGCCGCGTACTGACCGAATGGGAGAAGGTGGAGCGGGCCACAAATTCAATCGAGCCGACTGAACTCTCGAAACCTCCAGTGAATTCCGTTTCGCGTAGCCCGGCACAGCCGCCTTCGACCTCACCATCCGAGACTGCCTCAACCACGCGGATGCGCAATGCTGCCATTCCGGCTGAGGCCATTGGGAAGCTCAGTGGCACCGAAAGCTGGCTCGGCGGCCGCGGTTCGGCCCACGTCCTCGTTGGGTTGGCAGTGTTGGGACTGCTCGTAGTTCTCGTGTTTGCATGGCCGAAGTCGCATCACCCGTTCTTGGAACTCGGCTGGGCCCAGAACTCGGCTGCCGAGCGCGAGGAATTGTGCGGAAACCTAGCTTCCTCGGTCATGTATCGAGAGAACTTCTTCATTGGCTTTTCCGATACTACGAGTCGCGTGACCTACTCGGAGGTTAGAGACTTCTACAGCGACATGTGTGGACTCTGACATGGCAGAGGCAAACGAACCGAACGGAAGGTTCTGTTCTGGATGCAGCGTCAGGCTTGAAGTGGACGACCGATTCTGTGGCGGGTGCGGAGCGGCCGTTGCGACACCGACTCCGGCAGAGGTGGCACATCGTCCAGTCGAATCGCTGAGGCCGGAGGACCCGGCATTTGTCGGCGACTACCGGTTGGCCGCGCGCCTGGGTTCTGGCGGGATGGGAACGGTCTACCTCGGATACGATCCCGACAACGAGCCAGTTGCGGTGAAGGTCGTCCAGACAAGCATCTCCGAACAACGGGAGTTCCGTCAGCGGTTCGCACGTGAAGTCTCCGCTATGCGATTAGTGAAGTCTCCAAATGTGGTTGAACTCATAGCGGCAAATGAAGGTACTGAGTCGCAGTGGATCTCTATGGAGTACGTGGATGGTCCGAACCTTGCAGAGAGAGTCACGGAGCTAGGACCGCTGCCGGCCGAAGAGGTCAGGGTGTTCGCAACCTCCTTGGCAGAGGGAATCTCGGCGATCCATTTGGTGGGCCTTGTGCACCGGGACCTAAAGCCGTCGAACGTCATGCTCTCCAAGTGCGGGCCCAAGATCCTCGATTTTGGCATTGCTCGCGCCATGGATGCAACTAGCCTGACAACCAGTGGCCAAGTTGTCGGGTCCATTGGCTGGTTGGCTCCTGAACAAGTGCAAGGCACTAGTGCGGGGACGAAAGCAACTGATATTCATGCGTGGGGTGCGCTCGTCTATTACGCGGCCACGGGTAAGTCGCCTTACGGAGTCGGCCGTTCCGACGTCATCGCCTGGCGGATTCTGAACACAACACCGGACACCTCGGAGTTGCCCCGCGAACTTGCCGACCTTCGCGCAACAGTCAACCAGGCACTGGCGCAGCTCCCTAGGGACCGTCCTTCCGCGACGGACTTGTTGAATTGGGCGAATCCAAAACCCATGGATGCCCACACCCGCGTTGGCCGAGTCAACGATATGGACACGGCTGTGCTTGGCACGAGGTTGGCAGCGAGCGGAACGAAGCCGGGCATCCCTAGCGGCGCGGCGCCCAACAGCTGGTTTGTGCGCAATCGGACCGCAGCTATCGCAGCAGCAACAATCATCTTGATACTGCTCGGGATGGGTGGCTACGGAATCGGGCACAGCCAGAAGTCACAGGATCCGGCAATGGCGGCAACGCCATCAAGCACTCCTCCGCCCTCACCTGCAGCCTCACCGACCGGGAACGTAGCCGCATCTGATGGGGACTCGACCTACTACTTCCTAAAGGGCGATGCGAGCAATTGGTACGCCATGGCAATGCAGATTTCAGGGAATTCAGTGCTCGTCCAGACAAGCGCAGGCCCGGAAGCCAATGATGCTGGCGGCTGTTTCGAGGGCCAACTTGTGGGGAACTCCATCGACGGCGTGATGGTGGGGAACTACGGTTTTGCGCATTCGATTGATATCACCAAAACTGGCTCGCAGATTCAGTTGGGTGGCGAGTACTCGGACTTGAAGCAGACCACCGAAGAACAAGTCCGGAGTGTGGTCGCGCTTGCAGGGCAGGATCAACTCGACCCGACGAAGTGCATTGGCGTTGTGACACGGGCGCGCAATGAGGGTTCTATCGTGACAAATCGGTAGCAGAGTTCGAGCGGGGAGTAGCCCCTACTGACTGAGTCCGCACCACGCGTACGTTTGCGCCTCGACTTCGCGTGCCGATAGGCCAGTCTGGCCCGAAGTTTGCTCCTGCCATCCATCGAAAGTCGCACCTGACTCAATGTCATTGCACAGCGCAGTGCGGGTGATCCCGCTCGCTGAGTAATAGTCGAGAAGCGCTTGGGACGTGTAGGCCGTTGGTTTGCCTTGCGATGAGTCTGATCCGGCGACAACCGCGATGAAGACGATGCCCCCGAGTATCGCGATCACCAGTGCCCCAATTCCGAGGCCGATCCAAAGGCGCGCGCCAGTCTGTGAAGGATCATTCGGACTCTGAACGGGTCGTCGTTGCGTCGGAGCCGGGATCGCGGCCGGCGGAGTGTTGGGACTAGTCGATGTGCCGTACGCAGACCCACAACTCGTGCAGAAGCGAGCGGAAGCGCTCTCCCGCTTCGCACCACAATCCCCACAGAAACGGACATTTTCTACTTCGGACGCGCAGATACCTTCCATACCTCGACAAGCAACAGGACCCCCACGCTCGATCAACTGGGATCAGCTACACCTTCTGCTCCCACTCTTGGTACTCGACCAAAATGTCAGCCAGCGTCGTCGAAGAGCCGTTGGTTGTTGAACCGAACTGAAAGCGCGGTTGTCCGCATCCCGTCATCGTCATGTACCCGCTAGTCGCTAGCGGGGCCTTCACGGCTCCGTACCCGTCAGTCGCTACTACCGATGAACGAACGAGCACGTTGGAGTTGACGACGCGCCATCTGACGAACGACATGCGAAGCCCGCATCCGTTCATCGTGACCGGGAAGTCCTTCAGGGTTCCATCAACCAACGTGTTGGATCCCTTGAACACCCGAAACGTGTCCTCGTCCTGCGCGGAGAGTCTGTAGTCGGGGACGCTGCTAGGAAACTCCAGGGGTGTGCCAGTCGCGGCAACACCCAGCGTGCTTGCCGGGATTTCCGGCCAGCTTGGTGCTACCTGCGTGGTCGACGCTGCCACGGTCGGCTGAGGTGTCGGAGTGCTGATCTGGGTTGCTGTAGATGGCTGCGCGACGGGCACGTCCGCTTCTCCCTGGATACCGAGCCAGTAGCCAACCGCGACAACCGTAATCCCCGCGCCGCAAACAGCGGCGACAGTGAGGAACATACGGTTTCCGCTACGGCGGGGAGCCTCGACCGGAGTCGACGGAGTTGCGACTGTGGTCGCCGTCAGGCTGGGCCGATCGACCTGCGTGCGAGTACGTTCAGCCCCACAATTTTGGCAGAAGCCACCGTTGGGGTCCGTCGGTTGAGCGCACGCGACACAAGTCGAGACTGTGGCTTCCTCATCCATCGCCGCTGTCCATTCAAGTTGATCGTTGTGTTCGTCGATGGAATAGGACGCCTCTCCAAGATGTCGGTTCCAACATCAACATGTGAACATCAACACTTTGCCTTTGGTCGCGACCGCCCACGAGTTACGCGGCACTAGCAGCAGCCCGCGTTTTGGTCGTTGGGCTATCGTGGCGGATCAATTGCTTGATCAATAGATTGGTAATTCCGTGGTTTGTGAAGGGTGCGATAAGCAACTCCCGACTCCCACGAAGTTCTGCACCGTGTGCGGCACGAAGGTCGCAGCGGAATCGAACGATGAGACCAAGGTGCAGAACGCGCCGACTCAGGTGCGCGCCACGGATGCCCTAACGCAGGCCCTCGCAGCCGACGGCCCCACCAGTTCGAGAAGAAAAGGGATCATTGGCGCGGTCGTCGTTGCTGTTCTATTTGTCGGGTTCGGCTGGTTCCTCGGTACCCGCCAGGGCACCGACACCGAAGGCGCGGGGCCTGCTGTCGCGGCAACTGCCGGGGCCAGTCGGGCGCCGGTACCTGGCCCATCGGCGACCACGACATTGGCGGGAACCTGGGTCGGATACAGCAGTTCCGGTGGTACGCGGATCCGCCAGTCTGCAACGCTGAGCGAAGATTCAGCAGGGGCGCTCACTGGGACGCTTGAGAGCGTCAGCGAATCAGGAAAGAACGCAACATCGAGGCTCGTAGGAACCCAGTCAGGAAGTTCCGTGCAACTCGATCAGGTGGAGTGGCTGACAGCAAAACCAGATGGTTGGTGGCTGGCCACGCTGCGGATGGACGTGTCCGGTGACAGGCTCGAAGGCACATTCTCGCGCCTCGGCCAGACCGACCCGGAGGGCCTCGTTGAGCTAGCACGCACATCCCCCACGGGTTAGAAGACGCTGCCGCAGCATCTCCACTGCTCGGCCCGATCGGGCCAGGGCCCCATATCTGATAGTTGGTGTGCGGATCCGGAAATTGCACCTCTCGTGCCGCCGCTGACCTATCTGATACCTGGCCATCTATGAGATAGCTAGCGCTCGCGCCCGTGGTATTCGTCGATGAGTTCGCGGTGGAGAGTAACGATCCGGCGGGTAATTGAGTCGGTGGCAGATCGTGGAAGTTTCCATCCTCAATTATCAAGTTCGTGATGGCCTTGCGTATCGGTAAACAACCGCACGTTTGACCTAACGCTGGACGGCTTCGCCGAGCCGAATCGTCTTGCGACAGCTCGCGAATTGTTCCGCCATTTGCGCTGGGCTACCACCGCCGAATTTGGCGAACGCAGCACCCGCCTGAGCCTCGGTAACGGGTTTCAACTGTTGCTCCCCACCTGAGAGGGGCAGACCGAGCGCGGCTATTCGCAAGTCTGCACCGTTGCCGCTGATGTCCCAGGCGAACGGGGATAGTTCCACTGGCCCGCCGGTGCCCTCGTAGAGCATTCCGGCGAGAATGTTGTCCGCCACGTCTCCCTTGAAGCAGAAGCCCCAATTCGCGCCGACTGCGGCTCCCCAGCCAGACACATCCTGACCTTCAACCACGGTCCCCACGATTATGGGCGGTGCGCCCTTGGTCGGGACGGCCTCGTAGTACTGGGTTGCCATCGCCGCCGGAGTGGGCGCCGATGGGCTCGGGGTCGTTGTGCTCAATGTTGGTGCGGGTACCGGCGAGGCCTCTGGCGTCGTAGCCGGACGAGTCAATGCGAACGCTAGAAAGCCTGCGGCGACGACAAGGATGGCTGCGGACCCGATAAGGATTGCGAAATGGCGTGAACCTTGTCTACTCGTTGCAGGATCGGCGGCAAGGATCGTGGGAGCCAACGCTCCGGTGGGTGCGGCATCGTTGACCGTTGTTGGGGCGTCGACTTCGGAACCGCACGAAGTGCAGAACCGCACGTTTACCCGAATCGGATTGCCGCATCGGACGCAAATGCGTGAGGTCTCATCTGTGTCGTCGGGCATTCCGCAATCGCCGCCTTGGGTTCAGTTACGCCGTGGTGCCACGGTCCATCGACCGAGCCGTGACCGAACTCAGGATAGTTGATCACGACCCGCTCAGCGAACGCGTCGCACACTTGAGCTCCCATCCCCGGACCGGCTTGCCACGAGCTAGTACGGCAGATCAGGGCGCGCCTATCTGATAGGTCAGTTGCTGTGTTGAACAAACTTGTTCCGTATCGCGCTAACCGTCTTCCGTGCCGCTTGATTACCCAGACCGAGCCATCGTCATCTTCTACGGTGGATCACGAAATTGTGCGCGCCTCGGGGGTGATCCGCGCTAGGCTCTTCTACGTGCAAGACGAGGTATTCACGTCCGAGGGTCTCCAGATTTTGGGAGCGAACTTGGGAGTTAGTGACCAGAACGGTCTCGGACCGACTCGGACAGAAACCCTTGATTTGCCAGGAAACCAACGAAAAGTAGAACAAACCAAAACATCACCGAATGAGGTAGCGACAACTACGGATCAGAAGGTTAGGAGTTCGAATCTCTTCGGGCGCGCATTTGTTTACGCAACTCAGGGCTGGAACCATTTCTAAGGTTCCAGCCCTGAGTGCTTTGACAGCAATTCCCGGTGGCTCCACCGGCGGCCCCAATGAAGGCAACGGAGTCGTGATTCCTCAGAACCTTCTTGGCATGTAGCCGATCGGCGCATCAGCGGTCGCGGGCTATCCCGAGATATCGCGACGGTTCAGCAGCGCGGCCGCCAGAACCAGACACACCAGGCTCCCCGCGACCAGCCCAGTGACGGCTGCCGCGTTCACGCCAGCCGTGAGTGGCGGCTGGTGGTACGCCCACGCATAGGGCGAGAACATTCGCAGCCAACCCAGGTCCGGCGACTGGTTGGCCACAGCGTTAACCGCGTACCCACCGACTGCGACGGCGGTTCCCGCGAATAGTGCCCACGTCTTGCGTCCGCTCGCTGCCCCCACGGACAACGTGACGGCACCGATCACCAGGGTAAGGCCGCCGAGAGCGAGGGCAGCTGCACCGACATCGCCAACTCCAAGGTCTAGCTTGGACGGTCCGCTGAGCCCGATGACCAAAACAGAAGCGAACAGCACCAGCCAGCAAAGTCGCACGATCACGGCAAGGCTGGTTTCGATGGCGTACTGCACCCGACCAATCCCATGGGCAAGATCGAGTTCAAGTCGGCCAGATTCTTCAGCCCCGGCGATCGCGCTGGCACCCCAGGTGATCGCTGCGATCGACAGGATGAGGAATCCGATCAGGCCGTAGAACGTC
>JBAYVO010000091.1:0-8111 GCA_041674545.1 Candidatus Nanopelagicales bacterium
GAGCCAGCCGAGTAGCCGGCCCATAGGAGCTACGGCTCGGGCGGTGACAACATCGCCAACGACCTCACCGACCAAGTCTTCGGCGCGACCTCGAACCACGTCCACGCGATCAGTCAGTTCGAGTCGCTCTACCGCAATCTTGAGGACGTCGACACGGCGCTGCATCGACTCCACCAGGACTACATGCAGATCAGGACGGACGATCGCCCACACAATCCCGGGGAGTCCAGCGCCTGTACCCACATCAACAACGGACGCCTCCGCAGGGATGAAGCCTCCGGCGGTGTCAGTGACGACCGCGCAGTTGAGGATATGGCGTTCCCAGAGGCGATCGGCCTCACGTGGACCGATGAGACCGCGCTCGACCCCTAGAGTTCTCAGGAGTTCGACGTATACGTCCAACTGTGGCAATGCCGTGGGGTAGCGGTCTGCGGCGGCGGTTCGCCAAGCGGTCATGGTTTTCCTTGGTCTGCCTCGAGGTGAGCTGGGGTTCGGTGGATTGTTTCACGTGAAACATGGGGTGTTTGGGGTGGTTGTTGGATTGGCTTTGGGTGCGGTTGTGAGGGAAGGGCCCACTACGGTATGAACCGCCCCAGGTTCTTCGCCGCTGCTATGCGGGTTGCAGCTCTCGGTTGAGGGCTGCGTGGTGGGCCGACTCGTATTCGCTGGGAGTCGTGTAGCCGAGGCTACTGTGAAGCCTGCGGTTGTTGTACCAGTCCACCCAGCCCGCGGTGGCGTACTCGACGTCGCTGATCGTCTTGTACGGGCCTGCGTGGAAGATCGTTGTGCGGATGCACTCGGTTTTGTAGAGCCCGTTGATGCACTCCATGAGGGCGTTGTCGTATGCATCGCCGACGGACCCGATCGAGGGCCGGATCCCTTCGATCGCGAGGTGATCGGTGAACCGAATACTTGTGTATTGAGATCCCGCATCGGAGTGCATGATCAACTCTCCGGGTGTGGTGGGCTGGCCATCGCGGTCGCGCTGCCACAACGCCATCCGCAACGGGATCATCGCCAGATCAGAGTCCTTGCTTGTGGAGGCGTGCCAGGCAACGATCTTCTGCGCGAACACATCGACAATGAATGCCACGTAGGTGAACCCGGCCCACGTGCGCACGTAGGTGAAATCGGTGACCCACGTGCTGTTCGGGGCGGCGGCAGTGAAGTCACGGTCCAGCAGGTCACCAGCGCGTTTGCCGTCCTTGGACGGGATCGTCGTGCGCACACCTTTGGCCCGTGTGACCCCTTGCAGACCAAGAGATTTCATCGCCCGGTCGACTGATCCAGGCGAGGCATCAGGCACGCTGCGCTGCACGATCGCGGTCATCTTCCGGCGCCCATACAAGCCTTCTGGTGTCATCCGCCGCTGACCGTGATCATCGACGTTCCAGGCGATCTCGCGGACCGCATTCTGGACCACCGCGTCGCTGACCGTGCGCGCCGCGATCGGCTTGTTCGGGCGTGTCCATTCCCGGTAGGTTCGTGCGGCAATCTGGCAGCCCTGTTGCCTCAGGACACGACAGACCGACTCGACCGCATAACCCTGCCCGCGCATATCGGAAATGAAACCGGCGATCATCGGTTGCGGGGGTCGAGTTCCCCCGCGAAGAAAATTGACGCCTGTTTCAAGATCGCGTTGTCCTCCTCCAGCCGGCGAACCTTCGCCTTCAATTTCTTGATCTCTGCGAGTTCCTCACTCGTTGTCCCTTGTCGCTGGCCGGTATCGATTTGTTCTTGCCCGACCCAGCGCCGAACTGATTCCTTCCCGACCCCTTCGCGCCGGGCGACCGCTTCACACGCCGCGCCCATCGACGAGTACTCCTGCAAGTGATCAAGCACGAGGCGCACGCAGCGTTCCTTGACCTTCGGATCAATCTTTTTCGGCATAACACTCATTCTCCTAGCTCAAATAGGAGCGGCATCAAACCTGGGGCAGTTCAGGTTGGGGACTGTCCGCTGAACGGTGTAAGTGGCCCGACACGCTGAACGTGGGTTCGGCGGGATAGGGGTCAACGATGACCGGAACACTGGTGGGTGTGAATCCACCATCGAAAGATCAAGAATCGGATGCGGTGCAGCCGTCGGAGCAGGAGCTGCAGGCCGCTCGTGAGCTGGTGCTCGCTGCTCGGGATCGTGGGGTGTCGCTGACGGGGCCTGACGGCTTACTCAAGGCGCTGACGAAGACGGTGCTCGAGACCGCTCTTGATGAGGAAATGAACGAGCACGTCGGCTATGACAAGCATGATCCGGCCGGGCGTAATCGTGGGAACTCGCGGAACGGAACACGGTCGAAGACGGTGTTGACTGATGCAGCTGGCGAGGTCGAGATTGATGTTCCCCGTGACCGAGATGGCAGCTTCGAACCGGTGATCGTTAAGAAGCGCCAACGGCGCCTGGGCGAGGTTGATGAGGTGGTGCTTTCGCTGTATGCCAAGGGACTGACCACTGGTGAGATCAGCGCGCACTTCGGTGAAATCTATGGCGCCTCGGTGTCTAAGGACACGGTCTCTCGGATCACTGATCGGGTGATCGCCGAAATGCACGAGTGGTCAACGCGTCCACTTGAACGGGTGTATGCAGCAGTCTTCATTGACGCGATCATGGTGAAGATTCGTGACGGCCAGGTCGGGAACCGTCCGATCTATGCCGCGATCGGCGTCGATCTGCAGGGCAACAAGGACATCCTGGGGATGTGGGCCGGTGATGGCGCCGGTGAGTCAGCGAAGTTTTGGATGTCGGTGCTCACTGAGCTGAAGAACCGTGGCGTTGATGATGTGTTCTTCGTCGTGTGTGACGGACTCAAGGGCCTGCCTGACTCGGTGAACGCGGTGTGGGAATACGCGATCGTGCAAACCTGCATCATCCATTTGATTCGCGGCTCGTTCCGCTACGCGTCGAAGAAGTACTGGCCCCAGATCGCGAATGACTTGAAACCGATCTACCAGGCCGTCAACGCCGATGCCGCGTCAGCGGCACTTGATGACTTCGAGGAGAAATGGGGCAAGCGATACCCGGCAATCATCAGGCTATGGCGCAACGCGTGGACCGAGTTCATCCCGTTCCTGGACTACGACATAGAGATCCGCCGCGTCATCTGTTCCACCAACGCAATCGAATCGTTGAACGCCAGATATCGGCGGGCGGTCAAAGCAAGAGGTCATTTCCCGACCGAACAAGCCGCTCTGAAATGCCTGTACCTTGTCACCAGAAGCCTGGACCCGAAAGGGACCGGACAAACGAAATGGGCAGTGCGCTGGAAGCCAGCACTGAACGCTTTCGCCATCACCTTCGCCGACCGCATGCCAGCGGCGGAGACCAACTAAACGAAACGCCACTTACACCGTCTATCGGACAGACCCAAACTCCCGGACAGGTCCTCAACGAGGGGCTAATTGCAACAGCCGCTTGAGATCGCCGGCCCGGAACACCCCAACAAGTCCACACTCAACGGCTTTGAGGCGGTCTGCGGGAGGTGGATTTGGGGGGTGGAGGGGGTCACTCGGGTGGCGGGGAGGCTTTAGGAAGGAGGGGGACGCGCCGACAACTGAATGGTGCAGGTGAGTCTGTTCGTTCCGGGGCGCGTTGCTAGCGCGGAGAGCGCTGACGCCATGTTGCGGCGCAAGAAGAAGCCCGGGAAGAAGAAGCCAGGCAAAGGAAAGCCGGGCAAGGGCAAGAAGAAGCGGCCGAAACCAAAGCCCAAGCCCAAACCCAAGCCGAAACCGAAGCCGAAACCCAAGCCGCCGCCTCAGCCGACGCCACCCCCACCACCGCCAGACCCGCCGGTAGTCGTCCCGGACTCAGCCCAGCGCAATGCACACCTCTTGCGGCGCGCCACGTTCGGTTTGACGGCGGCGGCTGTTGCCGAGATCGCGGCGTCGGGGGCATCAGATTGGCTTGACCGCCAGCTCGCACCGGACTCGAGCGAGGATCCAGTCGGCGACCGTATTGAGGGCCTCTTCCCCGAGATGAGTCGCGGAATCAGCGCCACCCGCGCGAGCCAGGACGAGTTCGCATGGGACTCCATGTTCGCCCTCGGTCAGGGAACGCTTGCCCGGCAGATCTGGTCGACGCGGCAACTCTTCGAAGTCATGGTCGACTTCTGGAGTAACCACCTCAACGTCACCTGCCCGAGCGACGGAGTATGGGACAACCGGGCGGACTACGACCGGACGGTCATTCGCGCACATGCCTTCGGACGCTTCTCGGACATGCTGGTGGCGAGCGCGATACACCCGGCGATGCTCAACTACCTCGACAACCGGTCCAGCACGAAGGTGCATCCGAACGAGAACTACGGGCGCGAACTCCTCGAACTGCATACGGTTGGCGTCGGCAACTACACCGAAGCCGACGTCCTCGACAGTGCGCGAATCATGACGGGCTGGACGATCGACAACTCAACCCACTTGGCCACATTCCGCACGAGCCGTCACTACATTGGGCCGGTCAAGGTGCTGGGGTTCACGCACGCAAACTCAACCGCCAGTGGCCAACAAGTGGTCGTGGACTACCTGAACTATCTGGCGCACCACCGCCTCACCGCCGAACGGATTGCGCGCAAGCTGTGCATTCGGTTCGTTTCCGATGACCCCTCAACGGGTCTGATCACGTCGATCGCCGACAGCTATCTCGAGAACGACACCGCAATCAAGCCTGTGCTGCGGACGCTGTTTGCTAGCCAAGAGTTCTGGGACTCCCCGTACGCGAAGGTGCGCCGCCCAGCGGAGGACATGGTGGCCACCATGCGAACGCTCGGCCACACGCTCCTGCCTGGATCAGCTGGTACCAAGGCGGTTCGTAAGGGGGTTGAGGCGCTGTATTGGTCGAGCAACGACCTTCAACAAGCGCCGCTGGCCTGGGCGCCACCGACCGGCTACCCAGATGTCGCCGCAGCCTGGGCGTCACCAGGCTTGACACTTGCAAAGATCAACAGCCGCCGTTGCCTAGTCGAGGCGTGGTGGCCAGACGACGAGAGGTTGTCGATGGTCGCGCCACAATCCCTGCTACCCGCCCCAATGCCAGGAACCTATGGGGCTCTCATCGACCAACTGAGCGTCCGCCTCGTCGGTGACACCCTGCCGGACGCGAGCCGTAGCGCGATCGCTCGATTCTTCGAGGCGAGTCCCTCAACGGTGATCGACGCTCACGACGACGTCCGTAGCTGGCGGGCCGGGAGTTTGATCACTCTCATTCTCAACTCTGCTCGGCATGGATTGAGGTGAGGTGATGAGCGGCGGACAGTGCCTGGAGTGTCTTCAGGTTTCTCGGCGTGGGTTCCTCGCGGGCTCACTCGCTGCTGTTGGTGGACTGGTCGCGAGCACCAGCATCACGACGCGGGTGGCGATGGCGGACCCGGGGTACACCGGTGACACCCTCGTGGTGGTCAGTCTGCGCGGTGGATTCGATGGCCTGAGTGCAGTCGTGCCTCATGGTGAACCCGAGTACCTGCAGAAACGGCCATCGATCGCGGTGCCGACGAATGCGCTGCTAGGCGCCGACTCGTTGTTCGGCCTTCACCCGGCAATGGCACCGCTGTTGCCGTACTGGAACAACGGGTCGTTCGGGGCCGTGCACGCGGTCGGGCAGCCGACCGCGAGTCGTTCGCACTTCAACGCGATGGACGAGATGGAGCGTGCCGCGCCCAACTCGTCAATTCGCACCGGGTGGATCGATCGGGCACTCGGGCAGCGCAACCTGACCGACGTGTTTTCTGCGATCCAGGTTGGTCCGGGCCTGCCGACGAAGGCGTTCGCGGGGCCCGCGGCGGAGCTGTCGATGAACTCGATCGAGGACTTCTCGATCGTTGGCACTGACTCCGATGACGACGCGGCCTGGGCGCGTGCCGAACGAACTCGCTGGGTGAACGCGTTGCGCGACCTTGGGAGCGACAGCCCGGCATCGATACGCAACGCCACAGAGACCGCACTCGATGCAGTCGGGCGAGTCTCAACGTTGGCGGATTCCGCGTACACCCCAGGCGCGACGTATCCGGAGTCGGAGTTCGGCGACGCGCTGCGCGACATCGCTCGTCTGATCAAGTCGAACCTCGGTGTGCAGATCGCGTGCATCGATGTGGGGGATTGGGACATGCACGAAGGGTTGGGTCAATACGCCGACCCGGATACTTGGATGACTCGCAAGCTGGCCGAACTCAGTGCTGGGTTGGCTGCGTTTGCTCAGGATTTGGGAAGCCAGTTCAACAAGACCACCGTTGTGACGATGAGCGAGTTTGGTCGACGGGTGACGGAGAACGCGTCCGGCGGAGTCGATCATGGCCTCGGCAATGCGATGTTGTTGCTCGGCGGTTCCGTCGTTGGCGGTCGCGTGCATGGCGCATGGCCTGGCTTGGAAGACAACCAACTCGACGACGGCGACCTCGCAGGTGCCAATGACTTCCGGGTGGTGCTTGCCGAGATCCTGTCGAAGCGGTGCGGGCAGTCAGGGTTGTCGAATGTGTTTCCTGGGGCAGATCTCAACGCCAGCCTGGGCATCGTCCGCAGTTGAGCGTCTGACGTTGTAGCGGCCCGTTCTCCACAGCTGTGTGTGGAGGTGAGTCAACTCAATTGCCTGTGGATAGCACATGTGCTACAAAGTGGTTGACGTGTAGAAATGCCGAATGGAGTTGACTATGGGCGAGGCCATCGGAATCCGTGAACTACGTCAGAACGCTAGCGAGATCGTGCGCAACCTCGAACGCGGCGACTCCTATACCTTGACCGTCCAGGGTCGTGAGGTCGGTGAATTGCGGCTCGACAAGCGAAGCCACTGGGTTGGCTGGGAACACGCGAAACGCGTATTCGACACATCTGCTGATCCCAGTTGGGCCGACGATCTGCAGCGCATTGAGGGCGAGATCGTGGACCCGTGGGAGCGTTGAACGTCGCGATGCGTCAGCGTACGGTCCTCGATACAAGTGTCCTGATTGGCGGCACGCCTGCGAGTCTCGAGGGTGAGGTAGCGATCAGTGCCGCAAGCCTCGCTGAACTGCACTTTGGCGTACACGTGCCGACAGACCCCGAGGTGAGAGCGAAGCGGCTCGCTCGCCTGGCCACAATCGAGCGCGAGTTTGAGGCTCTTGCGTTCGATTCAGCGGTTGCAACGAGCTACGGACTTTTGGCGGCGTTGACGCTCCGCGCGGGACGTCAGCCACGACGCCGCGCATTCGATCTCCTCATCGCCGCAACTGCGCACGCGCACCACGCTTCGCTGGCAACCAGAGACCTCAATGATTTTGAACACCTCAGCGAGCACGTGAGGATCATTGAGGTCGGCTAGGTGAATTCGGCCTATTCGCGCGGCGCATCGAGGTCTGTGGTTGGGATGGAACGCAGGTCGTACTTGTCGGTCGCTTCGGGCACGACGTGCGCGGGCATCGCGCCCTTCTGCACCAACTGCGCGAGGGTCGCGGCGACGATGCACTCGGCGTCGACCAAGAAGTGACGGCGCAACGCTGCCCGGGTGTCGGACATGCCCCAGCCGTCGGTGCCCAGCGAGGTGTAGTCCGCATCGATCCACTGCTGGATCTGATCGGGGACCGCGCGCATGTAGTCCGAGACCGCGACGACGCTGCCGGTTCGACCCTCAAGGGCCCTGCGCACGTATGGGACCGTGCGCTCTTCCCCAGGTGCCGTCAAGTTGTGGCGATCGCTAGCGAGGCCGTCGCGGCGGAGCTCGTTCCAACTTGTCACCGACCACACATCGGACTCGATCGCCCAGTCATCGCGCAGCAACTGCTGGGCCTTGAGTGCCCAGGGAACCGCCACGCCGCTAGCGAGGAGTTGGACGGCGTCACTTGATTGGTCTGCCGCGGCCGGGCTCACCACGTGCATGCCTGCCAGAATTCCTGCGGTGTCGACACCATCGGGCTCAGCCGGTTGGGCGTACGGCTCGTTGTAGACCGTCAGGTAGTAGAAGACGTTCTCGGAGTTCTCGCCATACATTCGGCGGAGGCCGTCCTTGACGATGTGAGCGATCTCGTACCCGAACGCTGGGTCGTAGGCCACGACCGCCGGGTTCGTTGAAGCGAGCAGTAGCGAGTGTCCGTCCTGGTGCTGCAGGCCCTCGCCGTTGAGAGTTGTTCGACCGGCCGTTGCGCCGAGTAAGAACCC
>JBAYVO010000092.1:0-8085 GCA_041674545.1 Candidatus Nanopelagicales bacterium
ATCGTGGGGAACTGGATTGATTACGGTGGTTGCTCGGTGAACTTCGGTTCCAAGGGTGCGTACAAGACTGGGATGAAGGTCGACAACAACCGGTTCGGTCGGGCGCAGCGAGTCAGTGGGTGCACGATCATTCACAACGCCTCTGTGTCTGATCTTGTTCCGACCGGGAACGTCTGGGATGACAACGGTCAACCTGCCACCATCAAACGCGGCGGATAGCAGAAATCCACTCGCCGAGGCGAGTCAGTTGGTCCCAAATCTTCGGAATGCGACCAGCGACGGAGCGTGGCTACGTTCGTAAACGTGGGGCCATACGTACCAAAGCATCGGATGTTCGCAGCGGGCGCGAGCCTGCTCGCGGTGTCGGCCGTCGCGTCTTTGGTCGTCCTGCCCGCCGCGATTGGTGGTTCTGTGGTTTCACCGCCGACGTCGACGCTACCTGCAGCGCCGGAGATTCCTGGCGCTGCCAACACGGGGGTTGGCGCGGGTGTGATGCTCCGGATCCACTCCGGCGACCTCACGATTCGTCGGGCCGGGACAGTGGTCGCCGGACTCGACATTCGTGGTCGACTCATCATTCGAGCGCCCAACGTTACCGTCCGTCACTCATTGATCCGTGGTTCTCGAAACGGAATCACCACGGCTGGACTACTCACGGTGACGGCGAAGAATGCGCGTGGGTTCGTGGCAGAGGACCTCACCATCAGGCCGCAAAAGGCAAGTCGAACCGTCGATGGAGTTCACGTTAATCGTCCCGCGTCGTTCACCCGATTGAACGTTTCAGGAACGGTCGATGGCATGAAGATCTTTGGCGGGAAGGTCCGCGTCGCGGATTCCTACTTCCATCACTTCCGTCACTTCCGTGGCGATCGCAAACGTGGGATGAAGGCTTCCCACGACGACGCGATTCAAGTGCTCGGTGGGCGTGGGCATCAGATCGTTGGCAACAGCCTGCAAGGTGCACGCAATGCCGCGGTGATGGTCTCCCAAGATGTCGCTGCAGTGAGGAACCTTGCGATAACCAACAACTGGATCGACAACGGTGCGTGCAGCATCAATTTCAGCTCCACGCGCGTGTTTCGAACTGCGACGAGAATTGAAGCGAACCGTTTCGGTGTAGGCCAACGACACACAGGATGCGCGGTGATCGCAAAGCACAAGGTGACGCCACTGATCATGGCGGCAAACGTGTGGCATCACAGCGGTGGGACTGTCTCGGTTTCACCAGGCGGATAGCCGCGAGAACGTTTGTCCACGACCTCGATTGGTTGGCTCGGTTGGTAGCAGATTAAGGCCTTGAATGCGACATAGCGGGACAATTAGGCTCCGATTGTGGCGCTTCCCGCAATGCGGTTCGTGCACGCTTCTGAACCGACATCGGGCCGCTGAAAACCCCTAGGTTCGATGTTTGTGCATCGAAAACGGCTAGTCGTGCTTGCGTTTCCCTTAGCAGCGGTCCTTGGGCTGGGCTCGCTTTTGCCGCCGATGGGCGTCGTTGCGGCAGCTGCCGCAACGCCAATCGTTGCGGATGACTTCAGTCGCTCTGTGAGCGCCGGATTTGGTGTGGCGCCGGTTGGCGGAACCTATTCGCATCCAGTGGTGTCTGGCCTACGGGTCGACGGGTCCCAAGGGCGAATGGCGATGAAAGCGACGGCAACCAGGAGTGCGCTGCTTCGTTCTTCGAGTGCCGTGGACGTTGATGTCGCGACCACATTTGGACTTAGCGCGTTGCCGAGTGCTGGCAGTGTGTACCTGGGCCAGATGTTGAGAACCAGCGCGCGATCTGAGTACTACGCCCCTCGTCTGCGCATCATGCCGGACCGCAAAATCCACCTGGGGTTGCGGTCAGTCGACGCCAGTGGTGCGTCCGCGCCAGTCGGCAACGACCTCACCCTGCCAATCACTATGGCCGCAACGACGAAACTCAACCTGCGAACCCAGGTGCAGGCCTCAACCATCCGGGTCAAGGTATGGGCCGCGGGTGCCATCGAACCCTCTGCCTGGAGTATGACGAGGACATCAACGAAGCTCTTGGCGGCAGGGGGGATCGGCGTCTGGTCATACCTAGGATCGGGCACGAATTCGCTGGATGTTCTGGTGGACGACGTCACGGCACAAGCGATTGGCGGGTCAACACCAACGCCGACACCGTCCCCAACTCCAACTCCAACTCCAACGCCAACTCCGACACCCACGCCAACCGCAACTCCGACGCCCACCCCAATTACGGGGAAGCCGGGATCGCACAACACCGGGGTGCCTGCTGGTACGGATCTAAAGATCCACACTGGTGACTTGACCATCACCAAGGCGGGCAGCGTTGTTGAGGGGTTGGATATTCGGGGCCTCGTGCGAATCAAGGCACCAAACGTCACCCTGCGAAATTCGATCGTTCGTGGCGCCGCGGCCTCGACGGTGAGCGCTGGACTCATCATGGCAACCACTACCGGTGCCTCTAACTACCTGATCGAGGACGTGACAATCAATCCGACCTATCCGACGGCGTACCTCAACGGGGTGAACGCCAATCAGGCTGGTGTGATGCGGCGGTTGAACATCTCGCGGACCGTTGACGGGGTCATGATCTTCGGAAGTGGCGTGCAGGTGCGGGATTCGTTCCTGCATAGCTTCAGCCACTTCGCATCGGACCCAAATTGGGGTGGCGGGCCTTCTCACGACGACGCGATCCAACTACAAGGCGGATCTGACATCACCATCGAAGGGAACAACCTGTCGGGCGCCCACAACACAGCTGTGATGGTCTCTCAGGATGTGGCGGCCATCAAGAACCTAAAGATCAACAACAACTGGCTCGACAACGGCGGCTGTTCGGTGAACTTTGGGTCGCGTGGCAACTACAAGTCTGGAATGCAAGTCAACGGCAACAAATTTGGGCGCGGCCAGCGCGTTAGTGGCTGCGCGATCATTCACAACGCGACAAAGTCAGACCTCGTGCCAGTCGGGAACACGTGGGCAGACAACGGGCAACCGGTGGTCATCAACCGCGGATCGTAGTTCGGCGAGCGAGAATGAGTTCAGTGCAGCATGCTGGCGTGCAACCACGCTAGTCGCCACCTGTATGCGTCGGGTGCCACCATCTAGGTGTTCGTCCGCTAGCCACGAATGGAGCCGAACGTGCGCCCCGAGAAGTTGACCTACGTGACGGTGGTCTTCGAAGAGGAAGTTGCGCTGCTCTGGCTGCAAGCGAGATCAGCCGCAGTCCACCTGTCACCGGAGTCCGTGGCCGCGATCATCGTCATTGACAATACGAAGAAGGGCTTGAGCTCACGCCAACGAGCTGAGCTGGTTGCGGCGTATGGTCCGGTGTCATCGCTGGTTTCGTTTATCCGCCCGGGCGATATCTGTGAAGTTCCGAAAGCAACAGGGTGGCGAACGCAGCAGATCTTGAAGTTGAAGGTTGCGGAATTGGTCGACACATCCCATTACGTGACGCTCGATGCCAAGAATCACTTCGTGCGTCCGGTCACGCCCGAGTTCTTCGTCGGGGAGGATGGCCGCTCCCGTATCAACGTCTACGGATACGAAACTCACCCCCTGCGACCCAACTTGGAACGAGTGTTGACCTACCTCGGTGTGGATCCAGACCAATACGTGAAGCAGTTCACGGCGACAGTGACGCCCTTTGTCCTTGAGCGAGACACGGTCTGCCAAATGATGGCCGATATTGAGCGACGCAGTGGTCAGCCATTCGCAACGGAGTTTGTTCGACAAGACCTCACCGAGTTCTTTCTCTATGCCGGGTGGGTGCTCAGCAAAGGTCGGACGCTCGACGAGGCATTTGAATGTACTGAGGTTGCCTGCCCCGCCGTCTGGCCGAAGGCTGCGAATTTGCCCGGCGTGCGGGCAGCGATCGCAGCAGCCGACGAAAGAGACGTCCCCGTCTTTTCCGTCCATCGCAGAGCCCTCGCGATAGTTCCACCGGAGAGTTCCCAAGCGCTCGCTCAGTTCTGGGTGGCACGCGACCTATTCGACTCAGCAGCGCAAGCCAGTGGCTTTGTCCGCGACTTTCAGTCGAACTACGAACGTGCGGCCAAGGCGCAAAGACGTCGAGACCTACCCGCCAAACTTCGGTCGATTCCGCACCGGGTTCGGCGGAAGATCAAAAAAAGCTAGTCGCGGGGGTGATCCTAGATTTTGCCAACAAATACTGCCACCGGTTCGGACGTCTTGTAACTGAATTGCAGCTCAACCGGGTCAGCCCCGCTCGGCAAACCAAACACATAGGACGCCTCGGCCGTCATTCCTGCTCCGAGGGTGCCGGAGAACGGTATCCCGGAGGTGGGCGCGGGGCTCGCAGGCGTCTTTTCTTTGCCGTAGTACACGGTGACGGCCACGTTGTTGAGGTCAATCGCCTCGCCTGATTTGTTCGTCAGCTTAAGTTCGAAGCTAACGCCGGGCTCGCTCACTTCGCCTGGGCCTTGGGCCGCAACCGTCACTCGGTTGGACTTCACAATTTCAACAGTCAGCCCACTGGGGTATGCCACAGGTGAGGTGAACGTGACTGGCTCCAGTGACTTCTGCCCCGCTCCGGCGGTCGCCTCGCCACTGGAAACTGATACTTCCGGCGTGGCTTCCGTGGTGGGTGAGGATGAACTCGAGCATCCTGCGATGGTGAGCGCGGCCGCGCCGGTCAGGGCGACGATAAGTGCTGGCTTGCGCAATGAAAGTGATTTCACGATGTGTCCCCCTGGGAATTGCAACCCTGCTGAGCTTGGTCGCGTCAGTTCGGTAGTTGAAGGCTTGTAGCGCCAATCCGCTTGCACCGTGCGGCCCGCGCAATCAGCCTGAAGTAATAGGACGCCCGGATGGTGGTGAACGTTCCGCATTGTTGGTTGTTGCCCTAAACCGGCGGAGTTCGCGGATGAACTGTGACGTAGGCCTCAAAGGTTTCACCCATTTGAGGTGATCTTGTTGGTTGCCGCTGGGCATAACCCCGTGTGAGACTGTTTGCAGGGGATGGCTGTCGTGGCCCCAGGAACCAGTCCGCGTGTTAATGCGTCGGATGACCTGAGGGGACCGAGGGTCTTTATTAACGGGGGAATTACTTTGTCTGAATCAAACGTGCTTTCGAAGCGCTCAATGAGCCTGCTTCTTTCAAGCCTTGTCGTCGCAACCGGCATGACGTTGGCAGCTGCGCCTGGCGCGCAGGCCGACACTGCGCCTACTGCCCCAGAGCCGGCAACGGTGAGCAACGACGCGTTGCCCACGGTCCAGGTTGATGGCGTGGTGTGGTCGCAGGTTGTCATCGGCAACACTGTGTATGTCGGCGGTAACTTCCAGACCGCCCGCCCGGCCGGAGCGGCACCAGGCGTCAACACGACTCCTCGCGCCTACATCCTGGCGTACGACATCACGACTGGTGTGTTGGTCAACTCCTTCGCACCCTCGTTCAACGGCCAGGTTCACAGTCTCGCCGCGTCTCCCGACGGCACGCGTCTTTATGCGGCTGGTGACTTCACTAACGTCAACGGCTCAAACCGGTACCGCGCTGTGGCCCTCAACCCCACAACCGGCGCTTTGATTGGTTCCTTTTCGCCCGGCTTCAACGCCCGCGTTAAGTCAGTTGTCGCAACCAACGACACCGTCTACTTCGGTGGCATCTTCACCACCGTGAGCGGAAACACCCGAACGCGCCTCGCGGCAGTCAGTGCTGCCAACGGTGCCGTGCTCGATTGGAGCGCCAGTGCGACCGGCGGCGGAAACCAGGTGTCTTCCCTCGCCCTGACCCCGGATAGGTCAAAGCTCGTCGTCGGCGGAAACTTCACGACGCTGAACGGCAACCAAGCCCTCGGGATGGGTGCAGTCGATCCTTCAACTGGCGAGACCGTGCAGTGGGAAGCATCGAACCTGATCAAGAACGCTGGAACCAAGGCTGGCATCACGAGCCTCTACGCCAGCGACAACGCGGTCTACGGAACCGGCTATGTATTCGGCTCTGAGGCCGGTTTGCCGAAGGGTAACCTTGAAGGTCAGTTCTCCGCTGATCCATCAACCGGCGCCATCAACTGGGTCAACGCCTGTAACGGTGACACCTACGGCTCGTACGCCATGGGTGGCGTCGCGTACACCGTCGGTCACGCACACGACTGCCGCAACATCGGTGGTTTCCCGCAGACCGAGCCGTGGAGTTGGTGGCGTGCAATGGCCTTCACCGAGAACGCGACCGGCGTGAACAAGAAAGAAACGGTTGGCGGCTACTACAACTTTGAAGGCGTGCCGTCTTCAACGTCATTGAACTGGTACCCGGATCTTGCTGCGGGCACCTTCACTGGCCAGAGCCAGGCAGCCTGGAGCATCTCCGGCAACAACGACTACGTCGTCCTTGGCGGAGAGTTCCCCCGGGTCAACAACACCGGCCAACAGGGCCTTGTGCGGTTCGCGCGGACCGAACTGGCGCCCAACAAGTCAGGGCCCAAGTTGCATGGAGCGAACTACAAGCCGACGCTGTCGTCGCCTGCAAATGGTCTGGTTCGCGGGACAATCGCGGCCAACTACGACATGGACAACGAGAACTTGACCTACCGGGTGTTCCGTCAGGGAACAGCCGAGCCGGTCTACACCACCACGGTGAAGTCCAACTTCTACACCCGTCCGACCATCTCGTTCAAGGACACCGGTGTCACTGGCGGGCAGACGTACAACTATCGCGTTGCCGTCACCGATCCGATGGGGAACAACGTTACTGGCGACTGGACTTCAGTCACGGTCTCGACGGTCGACGTCAGCGCCTACGGAATGCGCGTGCTTGATGACTCGGCGTCGCTGTACTGGCGCCTCGGTGAGCCCAACGGAACTGTCGCGAATGACTTCGCTGGTTCTAATCACGGCACTGTTTCCGGCACCGTGACTCGTGGTGCCGAAGGCGCAGTCATCGGCGATGCCGACACCGCAACCACGTTCGCTGGCGGTGGCTCGCTGTCCAATGTCCGCACCGGCACGGCGGTTCCCGGCACTGACCGGTTCGCTGCAGAAGCATGGATCAAGACGACCACCAACAACGGCGGAAAGATCCTTGGTTTCGGCAACAAAGCGACCGGTAACAGCGACAGCTACGACCGACATGTGTACATGCGCAACGACGGCAAGCTCGTGTTCGGTGTGTACCCAGGTACAGCCAAGACCTTGACGACTGCCAATAGCTACAACGATGGCAACTACCACCACATCGTTGCGAACCTTGGCCCCGATGGCATGGAGCTCTACGTCGACGGTGAGCGCGTTGGTTTTGACGCCTCGGTTACCTCGGCGCAGGCATACAACGGCTACTGGCGTGTGGGTGGCGACAACCTCAATGGTTGGCCGAACATCCCGAACACCACGTACTTCGCTGGCACGATCGATGAGGTCGCGATCTACAACGCACCGCTGACCGAAGCACAAGTTGCTTCGCACTGGTCGCTGAGCGGCTTCGGCCCGCCCCCGCCGAACGAATTGCCCACGGCAACGTTCAGCGAGACGGCTAATCGACTTGCGGTCAGCTTCGATGCTGCTGGCTCAACTGACCCAGACGGCACCATCGCCTCTTACGACTGGGACTTCGGTGACGGAAACTCCGCAACGGGTGCCGCAGTTGCGCACAACTACGCTGCCGAAGGTACGTACACGGTTGTGCTCAAGGTGACCGACAACGCCGGTGGCGAGACCGAGACGTCCAAGGACATCACGGTTACCGATCCGAACGCGTTGCCAACGGCAGCCTTCACGTCGGCGACAACTGACCTAACGGCCGATTTCGACGGAACGTCGTCCAGTGATCCAGACGGCACCATCGCGTCCTACGCCTGGGACTTCGGTGATGGCGTCACTGCCGACACCGCAGTTGCAACCCACACGTACACCGAAGCTGGCACGTACAACGTCAAGCTCACGGTTGAAGACAACCGTGGCGGCGTCGCCGAGCTGACGAAGGCGATCACCGTCGCTGCACCGACTGCGTACATGGTCACGGATGATTTCGGTCGTTCGGCGACGAATGCGTGGGGTTCTGCTGTGAAGGGTGGGGCCTGGACTGTGACTGGTGGGGCTGCTGCCTTCTCGGTTGCTGATGGGGTTGGCACGATTGCG
>JBAYVO010000093.1:0-8054 GCA_041674545.1 Candidatus Nanopelagicales bacterium
AACTTCGTGATCGGGTCGAGGCGCTGGTGGTCGAACGCGAGCGGGTGCTCCAGGGGCTCCGCGAAGCCGGGGTGGAGGTCACGACGAGCGAGGCCAACTTCGTCTGGCTGCCCCTCGGCGCTGACTCAGAGGCGTTCGCAGCACGCACCGAGGCCGCTGGCCTAACCGTCCGCACCTTCCCCACCGAGGGCGTCCGCATCACCATCGCCGAACCCACCGCCAACACCCGCCTCCTGGCCCTGCTAACCCACCCCTAGCGTTACGAATTTGGTGCGACTTGCCGGCGGGCCGCGCGACTACACCAATATTCGGGTTAGAAGCGGAGGGCGACGACGTCGCTCGTGGGGCGGACTTGGCACCCTAGGACACGGCTTCCCGCATCATGTGACCGAGAGCCTGATGCCACGGTGCCCTCGACAAGTCTGCACTCACACGTGGAACAAACGCCTTCCAGGCACGAGTACGGCGGATCGATCCCGGCATCGAACATTGCGTGAACCAGGGAGCTATCTGCTGGCCATTCCAGGACGTGGTGATTGCCGTCCAGCTCAACCTGTGCGATCGATGTTCGTGTCATCACAGAGGTGTTGCCTGAACGAGCTGGTCGCGCCGGCTGCTCGAACGGGTCGCCGGCCAACGATCGGAACTCCTCGATGTGTACCCGATCGGTTGGCCAGCCGAATGATCGTGCCGTCGTGACGACGAGGTCCATGTACGGCGCGGGTCCACAGACGAATATCTCCGCGCTGCGGTGTTGGGCCAAGACGTCTGTCACATCGTTTGCGGTGGGCAGCCCGGACTCAGATGCCAGCCAATGCCGAACTGTGAGTTGACCGCGATGACGGTTTGCCAACTGAGCCAGTTGGTTGCCGAAGATGATCGATTCGGGATCCCTGTTTGCGTACACCAAGGTGACGCGTGTCGAGGGCGTTCCCATCGCATGCTTGATGATTGACATCAGTGGCGTAATGCCGCTGCCGCCAGCAAACAGCAACAGTTCCGTCATGGCGGGCGTGACGGTGAAGCTACCGGCGGGGGCGAGCGATCGGATAGTCATCCCCGGACGGAGGTTGTCGCATAGCCAGTTCGAGCCGTACCCACCTGGTGTTCGCTTGACGGTGACACGCAGTTCCGCATCGACGCCTGGTGTGCTCGACAGCGAGTAGCACCTCGCTACGGAACCACGCTGATCACTGGGAATCTGTAGAGTCAGATGTTGCCCGGGCAGGTAGTTCAGCGCACCTCGGTGAGAGCCCGTCGGTGCGAAGCAGAAGGTCTTTGCGTCTCGTGTCTCTGCGATGACATTGGTGACGAACAGCTCCACAACCGTCGGGTTGAGCCCCAACGTGCTCGAGCTTGCGCCGGGAGCCGAGCGCACCAACATCCCCACGGGCCGATCCGTTGCGAAGCCGCGACGCAGGAGCAACAGGAACAAGATGAGGCCGACGACGCCGATCATCGCTAGCGACCACGACGCCATCACATCGGTACCCATCAAGATGAAGTGGAACGACGCAAGCGGCCACACGATGTAGGCACAGCTGTGGAGACCCTTCCACACCCGTGTCGACATATGGGAGCGAACAATCCCGGCAAGCGACACGATTCCCAACCCAAGGAACGCGATGGTTCCCAGCGCAGTGGCGAACGTCTGGGTCGGCGCCATCCCTGGCACGACGGCGTCGAGCAGGGTCAATCGTGCGTAGGGGTCTGGAATCAACGTGGCGATGTGTGCCAGGACAAACCCGAGGGTCAACGTTGCCGCGATGCGGTGGGTGGTTGCCAGGGCACGCCGAGAATCGCCGGTGCGTACCAAGCCACTCGACACCGTCAATCCCACGATCACCGTCACCGAACTCGCCAGCCACGCACAGATCCCTAGCGTGCGTGCCGAGATCCAAAGCCACGAGATGTCAGCTGAAAGCACTTGCGATATTGCATCGGACATGCGGATCTCCTTTGCAGAGCGTTGCGCCAAATGGCCTGTGACCACTGTCGACTGAATCGGTTGCGATGAGAAGAGCTCGATGGTTAAGCGACGGAAAAGTGCTGCCTGGGCGGTTAGGTGATGGCAAAGTCCTACGCGCTCAGGGCCTTGCCGCGGCGACTATCGGCCAGCATCGATCCAATGAATCGACCCGTCGGTCCCGGTCAAGACTGCCGTGGTATTCCGCTTGGCTAGCCATTCGCTCCCCGCTGCCAATCCCATTAGCAATGCCGTCTTCGCTGCGACTTCGGCAGCTAGTGCATCGTGAGCGGCAACGGTCGATGCGAGCACATCCGACTGGCTGGGTTTCCACGTCCGCGGATCAATCAGGTGATGTCCCCCAGCCCAGCGCCGACGCGCGACGCTACTCGTGGCGACCGCGGAATCAGTGACCTCCCAGCTCGTCAGCGGTTTGGCGTCGGTTGCTCGTTCGTCGGCGATGTTGATGGTCCATGCACGACCGTGTTGATCGCATCCGATCGCCCTAATGTCGCCACCGAGGTTGACTAGCGCGCCTAGAGCGCCTTCGCGCATTATCGAGTCGGCGACCAGGTCGGCGGCCAAGCCTTTGCCCACTCCGCCGGAGTCCAGCCGAACGGGCCGGGTCAAGGTGAGTTCGTTTCCTTGCACCGTGACGTCTGCCAAGGTGCCGTGCTCAGGGTCAGGCCGAGGAGTCGGTGCCAAGGCGGGGCCGTGGGCTGATAGGTCCTGGAAGTCACGGTCGTAGCCCGCCGCAATGACTTGGGGGAGCAGCGACGGATCGACCCAACCACCACTGGCGGTATAGGCCCATTTCATCGCGGCGATCAGCGTGACCGTCAGAGCGGAGACCTCGATGTTGGTGGTGCCCGCATCGCCGATGTCATTGATTCTGCAAAGTTCGCTGTCCGGTCGGAATCGACTCCACAGTCGTTCGCACTCGGCGACGGCGACCCAGCCAGCATCCACGGCGGCGAGGCCTTCGGCGGCCGAGCGATGGGTAGCTCGAATCTGGCAGTCAGTTCCCATGAGCCGACCGGTTGCGTATGCCGTGGCTCCCGCTGCGCCTAGGTCGCAGGTTCGTTTCGGAGCTGTGGCAGCCGCCGTCCTTGGCATGCTGGTGGTGTCCACGCCATCAGCTGCCCTTGGATGTTGCCGGTGCCTTCGGTGCCGTCACCTTCACAGCGCCACTGGTGCCGGAACTTGAACCGGCGCTGGAGTTGCCTCGCGCAGGGCTGCCACCGTTTGATGATGCGCTTCCTGAAGAGCTACTCGGGTAGCCAGTGGATCCGGCAGAGCTTGAGTCGCTCGCTGTGCCGCCCAGTTTGGCGGTGTACTCAGCGGCCAATTCGTCAAGGTGCTTTTGATACTTCGCCTTTAGCTTCGCTACTTTGGCGTCGTACCGTGATCGTTCTGCGGACTGAATCCCGTCAAGAGTTGTTGCGTCTACAGCAACCGCTTCGCTGGGTATCACATCTTGAAGGTCAGCCCGCTTCTGTTCCGCTGCTCGGGCGGCAACAGCGCCGCCAAGACCGAGGGTCATTGCCACCGCGATCCCGGCGGTCGTGATCCGGGTCGCGGCGGATGTTCCACCACCTCGGCGGGTGCCTGTTGAGGTTTGTTTGCTTGTTGAATCAGTCATCGTCTT
The DNA here is from genome assembly GCA_041674545.1 of Candidatus Nanopelagicales bacterium. GTDB lineage: Bacteria > Actinomycetota > Actinomycetes > S36-B12 > UBA10799 > UBA10799. The sequence continues at coordinate 3,615 of JBAYVO010000093.1, forward strand.
CGTCCTCTGATTCGTGGCTCTTGCCGTGATCATCTGAGGAGTCATCGCTGCCGTGGTCGTCCTCATCATCGTCATCGTCGTCATCGTCGCGATGGGATCCCGAGCTTGTTCCGGCATTGTTGCTCGGATTGTCGTTCGGCTTGGTACCCGAATTGTTGGTGCGATTGTTGGTGTTTGAGCCAACGCTCCGTGACGTGGTGCCGTCCGCGCTGCTGCCAGAGTTGCTCGCCGGATCGGGACCGCTTACCACTGGCTTGGTTAACGTTGTCGGCGATTGCACGGCGCCTACGACCGCTTGAGGCTGCGCTTGGCCGATTGCTAAGGACTCTTGCCCGGCCGCCTGAAGCGAAGCAACCGCTGCGACGGCCCCGACCCCTGCGACAAGCACGAGCATTCCAGATGCGACTGCGGCGATGATTGTGCTTCGTTCCATTTTGTGGATCCTCTCGTCGGGAGTGCCGTGAAATGAAGCTATGTCCTGACCGCATCGCTGTGAAGACTCGATTGGTTAAGTAACGATAAGGACTGGTGGTTGGCCAAGGGAAGGGACCCTTGCTCCTGCCCGTGGGCCCATTGACCTGGCACCATCAAGGGATGCGAGTGACCTTGATCGAGGACGATCAAACAATGGCTCAGCCGATGATTGAAGGTCTGACTCGCCACGGCTTCGAAGTTCAATGGGCTAACACGGGTGCAGCGGGCATTGAACTAGCCCGCGGCGCGGACGTCGTCATCCTGGATCTCGGATTGCCTGACCTCGATGGCCTGGATGTGTGTCAGCAGATTCGCAGCCGTTCGGAGGTCCCGATCATCATCGTGACCGCTCGTGGGCACGAGTCCGATCGGGTGGAAGGCCTCGAACTCGGGGCCGACGACTACGTGGTGAAGCCATTCTCGCTACGCGAGCTGGCTGCTCGGATTCGCGCGAACGTACGGCGCAGACCAGCTGTAAATGAGATTGTCCGAGTCGGGGAGTTGGCTATCGACCGCGACACCAGGTCGGCCGTCTTCGCGAACGCCGAACTCGCCTTGACGCCGAAAGAATTTGACCTGCTTGCGGTGCTCGCAGAGGAGCCAGGTCGCGTTGTGCCGAGGACTGAGCTGTACGCGAGAATTTGGGACCCCGTGTGGGTCGGCAGTGGGAAGTCCCTCGACGTTCACGTGACAACGCTGCGCCGCAAGCTCCCACCAACGATCGTCATCGAGGCAGTGCGCGGAGTCGGGTACCGACTAGTCGACGGTTCACGCGTCGGTGACTAGGCGCATCAGTCTGGCGATGACGCTCCTAACGGGGCTACTCGTCATCGTGATGGCTGTCCCCTTGGTCATCGTGTTCCGGTCATATCAATACGACCGGCTGACGCTGGGACTTGAACGCGATGCACTCGTGATCGCCGCCGACCTGGCCAGTACGCCGCAGGACCAGTGGGCCGAACTGATTAGCGCGTACGAAGCCCGTACCGGAGTTCGCGTCACCGTTGTTGATGCTGGAAGCCGCGTTCTGCTCGACAGCGAGGGTGCGGCCGTCGGTACGGCATTTGACCGGGGAGAGATGCGCAGCGCGCTTGGTGGTTCCATCAGCGCAGGGGTCCGCTACTCCGCCACCTTGGGCACTGACCTGCGCTACGTCGCTGTACCGATTCGAGACGGCCCGACGATCGAGGGAGCGGTCCGGCTGTCAGTCTCCGAGGTGGAGATCCAGCACGACGTGCAGGTCCTCGTTCTCGCGCTGATCTCAGTCCTCGTCGTCGTGCTACTGGCGGCCGCCTTGGCCGCCTGGGGACTCGGGCGCGCGTTGTCGCAGCCGTTGGCCCGGCTGGAGCGCGGCGCGCAGCGAGTCGGCGAAGATCCAGCGGCCCGCGTCGGTGACATCAATGGCCCGGCGGAAATCCAGAATGTGGCGGACGCGTTGGATGAAACCGCAGGAAAACTCGACGCAATGCTCGGCCGGTCTCGAGCCGTCGCCGCGGATGCCTCGCACCATCTGCGCACACCGCTGGCAGCGATGCGCCTACGCCTGGAGAACATTGCCGATACCGCCGCCGATCCAGAACTCATGAAACAAGCAGAAGCGGCAATGCGTGAAGTCGACCGACTGACCCGCCGCGTGGACCAAGTGCTTGCGCTGGCGACGGCGGAGTCCGCTGTCGCGGGCGTGGTACTCGATGTCGGTGAGGTGGCCTACCTGCGCTCAGTCGAATGGCAACACCTTGCCGCGGACCGAGAACTCGAATTGTCGTGCTCGCACGAAGTCGCTCTGGTGAAAACGAGCGTGACGGACGTCGAACGGATCCTCGATGAGCTCGTTGGTAACGCCCTGGACTACGCAGCCCGGCGCGTGGCGATCGAGGTCTCCGTTACCGGCGAAACTGTGCGACTCTTAGTCAGCGACGACGGTCCAGGAATTCCCATAGCCGAGCGTGAACGAGTGTTCGACCGATTCCAACGGGGCGGGGAAGCAATTCCTGGCGGCACCGGCCTGGGATTGGCGCTGGTTCGGCAGGCAGCCGCTGGTTCCGGCGGGACTGCCCGCGTTCTTGCTGCGGATCCGGGTACGACATTTGAGGTCACCTGGCCGCGAGCAAGCTCTGGACCGAAGCTGAGTTAGGGCGTCGTCGCTAAAGCTGGCAGGAGACTCTGCGACAGTTGCACGTCCCCATGGAATTCGACGTGCCCACGCTGCGCCTGCGCGATCGCACCGACCCGTCCGCCCGACAGTGCCGCGTAGAGCGGCCAACTGACGGTCATCCGCAGCGTTGCTTCGTGCACTGAGCCGTCAACGAATCGCGCTCGTTTGTCGTCATCGACTCGGACGGTCCGTTCGAGTTCGATTCCAGGGCCTGTCAACGTGAGGTGCAACGAGGATCCAACGGGTGCGCCTGTTGACTTGCCCCAGACGAAGGGCAGGCCCGACAGGAATTGACCGGCAGTGACCCAGGCCGCGTCGCTGCCTTGCCCGCCCGGTTGATTGGCGGCAGCGCGGACGTCCTGCTCGTGCATCCAGGTATCGAGGATCCTGGTGCGGAACATCTGGTTTCGACTTGTCTGCCAACCCGCTGGACCAGTGACGGTTTCCGTGAGGTCGTCCGGCACGTCCGCAAGATCTTGGGCACGCCAGGCGATGATCTCGCGCAGTTCTGCCAACACCACGTCGCGGCCCTTGGAGCGGTACCAGTCGACGGGGACCTCGGTGTACCGTCCGAACGGACTCGTCACGTGGGGTAGTGCGGCCCAGTCGGGCTCATGTTCCGGGACGGCCTCGCCGTGGAGTTCGCTCTCCAGCGAGAGGACGTGAGCGACGACGTCTCCTGCCGTCCAGCCAGGGCAGGGGGAGTCAGTCGCCCAGGCTGCCGCGGTTAAGGAATCCGCCACATCAGCAAGCGATTCCAAAGCGCCCAGCCAGATTGCAACTAGTTCTTGGGCGGTGGCGTTCTCAAACTTCATGTGGTCGGCGTTGCCGCCAGGTTGTGTGCTCACGACTCGAGAGTACGAACTCGAGCGCTCAGTACTCCATCCGCGGGTAATCATCTACGCCGCTGCCGCAGCGCCCACGCGGGCCGCGACAGTGACGGCAGTGCCACACACCGTCGGACCGCTACGGTTGTGGCATGACGCGAGTGGGTTTGGTGCAGTTGGCGGTCGAGGAATCCGAACCAGTCCAGGAGCGCGTTGCGCGCACGCTTGCCGCTGTCACAACTGCAGCGGCTCATGCCGACTTGGTGATGTTGCCCGAGCTTTGGCCAACCGGTGCGTTCGATCTCGCACTTGGTGTTGAACACGCCCAGTCGATTGACGGCCCGCTCGTGACCGAGCTGGCTGATGTCGCAGTCTCGACGCAGACATGGCTTCACGGTGGTTCGTTCGTCGAGCGGGCGGGCGACGACGAGTACTTCAACACGTCTGTCCTGTTCAACCCGCAGGGTGACCTTGTCGCGTCGTACCGCAAGATCCACCTGTTCGGCTTCGACACCGGTGAAGCCGCAACGTTGACCGCAGGCACCGATGTCGTCGTCGTCGATACGCCGCTCGGGCGCACCGCGCTCGCGACGTGCTACGACCTGCGATTCCCAGAGCTCTTCCGCGCCCAGATCGACCTTGGCGCGACCGCGGTATTGCTGACGTCAGGGTGGCCGAGCCAACGGATCGCCCGATGGAACCTCCTCGCCGCAGCGCGGGCTTGTGAGAACCAGATGTGGGTAATCGGGTGCAACGAAGTCGGTCGCCATGGAGGTCAGGACCTCGGCGGCAACAGCCTGATCGCGGACCCCTGGGGTGAGGTCATCGCCGCCGCGGGCCAGAACGAAGACACCCTCTACGCCGACATCGTCCCGTCACTCCCAGCCGAGGTCCGCGCTTCCTTCCCCGTCCTCCCCGACCGCCGCCTCTAGCGTCGGCCCCTTCGCCTCACGCCCGACCACTCGTCGAGTGTGGAGTTGTTGG
>JBAYVO010000094.1:0-7978 GCA_041674545.1 Candidatus Nanopelagicales bacterium
GGGAAGCTCCCCGCGAACGTTACGGTCGCTCCGAATTCGCCGAGCGCTCTCGCCCAGCACAATGCGGCACCGGCGATGATCGCGGTTCGCACCGCCGGAATCGTCACCGACCACATGATTCGCGACTCGGACGCACCCAGTGTGCGAGCTGCCTGCTCAAGGTGTCGACCCCTCGTTCGCAATGCGCCCTCCACCGTTATTACTAGGAACGGCAGCGCGACAAAGAGTTGCGCGACCACCACCGCGACTTGCGTGAACGGGATGGTGAAGCCGAACCAGGTATCGATACCCGAGCCGATGAGCCCGTTTCGACCCAGTAGCGCCAGCAACGCTACACCGGATATCACCGGCGGTAGAACCAACGGCAGCACCACGAATGCGCGGACTAACCCCGCGGTGCGACCGTGTCCTCGCGCGAGCATTAGGGCAAGCGGGACTCCGACAACCACTGCGATGACGGTCGTAGCCGACGATGTCCACGCCGAGAGCACGAGCGCGTCACGAACAGCTGGGTCGGTCAGCTGCGACCAAAGATCCCGCCACTGGACTCGCGACAGGATTCCGAGGATAGGAGCGACCAGAAACAGCAGTCCGATGGCCGCCAGAATCTTAACGAGTGCCGGGCGGGTACCCGTCGCGAGCCTTTCTGCCGTTCGTTCGTTGCGTTGCACACTAATCAGCCCTTCCCGGCCCTCGATACTCACCGAGATTTCGCCGCGATCGGAGTGAAGCCATGGTCTGCAAGTACGAGTTGAGAACTCGGCGAAAGCAGGAACTCAATGAACTTCGCGACGACTTGTTCACCCTCACTGCCTGCAATCGCCGCAATGGGGTACCGGATCGAAACGTTGGTTGAATCTGGGATCGGAATCGACTCAACAGATGTTCCACCGGCGATAGCGTCACTGCGATAGACAATGCCGGCATCTACTTCGCCGCTCGCGACCTTCGCCAAAACTGCCCTGACGTCGGCCTCGAACGTAGCCGGAACGATGCTCACCGCTGCACGAAAAAAGAGCTCACGAGCAGCCTGACCGCAGGGTACTTGTGATTGGCAAATTGCCAACTTGAGCTCGGGCCCACCAAGGTCTGCGATCGATTTGACGTTTGCCGGGTTGCCGACAGGAACGACGATCGCGAGTTGGTTCGACGCGAAGACTTGCGGCATCCCGGCTATGACGTGCGCGTTCACGGCGTCATTCATCGTGCCTTCACTGGCCGTGGCAAGCGCATTCACAGGCGCCCCGTTGATCACTTGGTCGACTATCGTCGAACTCGAACCGAAGCTCGTCGATATCTGCGTGTTTGGGTTCTGCAACTCGAATTGCTCCGCAATCACGGTGAACGCATCAGTCAACGAGGCAGCCGCCGAGACATGAATCGAGCCTGTTGAGCCATCGCCGGATTCCGGTCCGCCTGGTCGATCGACACACCCGGCAGTTGCCGTTGTGACTACCGTGGCGGACACTGCCGCCACCAGCGTCCGCCGCCAACGATGGATCACTGCGGATCAGGCAGTTCGATCGAGACGTTCGTGGCCTTCACCGCCGTGAGCACGATCGAACCCACTTCGAGTTCAAGCTCGTCGCAGCCCTCCCTGCTGATAAGCGATACAAACCGATGAGGTCCAGCTTGGACGACCACTTGCGCCATCACGGTGTCTCGGACTACATCAATCACTACGCCAGTGAACCGATTCCGAACTGACTCCAAAACAGCAGGCTTGCCGATGCGGTTACTGGCCACCGAGCGTTCCTGACTAAGTCGAGCTAGCTGTTCACCCGAGACCGATGCCCGCCCTGCAGAGTCAGCCTCGATGGCGCAGCGACCCGATTCCGCCCATCGCCGCAGCGTGTCCTCACTGACGCCCAAAACCTGGGCAGCGCGCTTCACCCTCACCAAGGCCATGCTCCAAACGTAGCATCTGCGGTGAAAATGATGTCTTTAGGACTCATCCGCGCCATTGTACGATCAATCTAAACGCAACTACTCGACATACTCAGGTATCAACAACTGGTCGAGCGCACCACCGGTGCCCAACAACTCGATCGGCTCTGGCAGCGGCTTGCAGCCGCCCATGGACACCCAAGCTCCAACGAATGCGGATCTCACTCGCCGTGCGCCGCGCAGGCGGAGCGATACCTCTGCCAACCTTGGCGCCATGTCTGCACCACATCACGGTGACCTTCCGGCCCAGATCCAGGGAATCGCTAGGCGACTGCGATTACCAGCCTTGGAACGTCATCACAAGAATCGCACGGTGATCGCTGTCTATGTACTCATCAACTCCGCGGTCTCGATCTCCCTGCTTTCCGCCATCGCGATAGGCACTGGACAACCGTTTGTCTTTCCATCGCTTGGACCCACCGCCTTCGTCCTCTTCTTCGCTGCCCTCAGCACACAGTCCTCCCCTAGAAACGTGTTCTGCGGGCACTTGATTGGGGCGCTGGCAGGGTTCACCGCGCTGCTGATCTTCGGACTCCAAGCAGTCCCCGCTGACCTCGAGGCCGTCACAACCGCTCGCCTGGGCGCGATCGCATTCGCGCTGGCCGTCACGCTATCGGTCATGATTTGGTTAGGCGTCCCACACGCACCAGCCGGGGCAACAACACTGATCGTCGCATTGGGCCTCCTACGAACGCCAAGCCAGTTAGTGATACTGATGGCCGCGGTTGTGATCCTCATCCTCCAGGGAATGGCCATTAACCGGCTCGCTGGAATTCCGTACCCGCTCTGGAAGCCGACCTCAAGCTAGCCCTCGCTAGGCCGAAATATGCAACACCATGACAAAAGGAAGCAGGGCCCACGTTGTGGACCCTGCTTCCTTTTGTGGAGCTGAGGGGATTTGAACCCCTGACCCCCTCGATGCGAACGAGGTGCGCTACCGAACTGCGCCACAGCCCCTTACGTGCGGATCCGAGGATACCGGGCGCGCTAATCGTTCACAGCGCGACGGTGCCCATAACCGTGATCGTCGATCGAATCCGTACCGGGAATGTCAACGAAGTCATCGAGCCCAAGCTCGTATTCAGCATCAGCCCCAGGTGTGCGAAGCGCCTCCGCCTGCTCCAGCATGCGCTCACTGGTCCAGTCGCCGTTCGCCGTCGAATCAAGGTTGCGAGGCATCCGCGTCGCTCGGGCGCTGTCGAGGTAGCCGGGCAGCGGTGCCTCGACTGGCTCCCAACGACCCTCCGTCGCGGCACTTGCGCGGCGACCTTCAACTTCGCTGTTCGACAACATGCGAACGTCCGCACCATCAAGGTCTGTGGACTGGGTACTCGTGGACCGAGCGGCCGGTGCATCAACATGGCGACCCGCACCGCTACTGCGGCGTGTACTGGAACGACGGCTCGCAGAACGACGACTCGTCGAACTCCGTTGCGTCGACGCGCGGCGCGAGGACGAACGACGTTCCTGTCCGGTCGCGGCTGAGTCTTCAAACTCAACGCGTCGTTCACGCTCCGATGCTCTGCGTGTTCGAGACTCCCCGGCCTTCGCCGCCTTCGCGCTGCCGCGGGAGGCGTAGAGGAAGGCACCGAGCGCTGCGGCCGGAACCACCGCGAGCAACAGCGGAAGCACACCCATGACCAACAACACCAGCGCCACAACCGTCAACCCGATCAGGATTTGTTGAACCTGCCGACGACGCTGACTTGCCGTGTTGCGCGCGTGAGACTCAGCGCGCAGGCGGCGTACGTGGCGGAGTTGGTCTTCCGTCTCGGAACCCTCGAACGGGTCTACCCCTTCGTCGAGGTGCTGATCGATCGGCGAGATTCCTTCATCGTTGATGGAGACACGATCGTGAACCCGTGAGCGTGCACCGGCGACTGTCACATCAACGTCGTGACGGGCCCGGCTCACACCGCGACTCACACGACGACGCTCAAGCGCGCGCATCGCGCGATGGAAGGTGACGGTAGTTCTATGCTCCGCGTTTCGCTCATGACGGCGAAGCCACTGAGGGACGAGAACAACCGCCCAAAGAAGAATGACCGCTACATATACCAACCCGGTGAGCACGGGCCTCAGCGTAGGACACATGCACCCGAGGGCACCGGGTTTTACTGGAGTGTTTAGAGAAAATCGTTGCCAATAGTTCCGTGATCGACACAGCCGGCGTATCCACCCGCCGATAGCAAGGCTATTCCGTCGGAGTGTCGGACGAATCCGCACCGCTACGCGCATGGCCGCGTGCCGTCGCTCCCGCGAGGAATCGGTTGAGCAGCCCGCCAGGAACCTCTTCAGCAGTCAGTGCATACGTGAGGTGATCTCGCCAGTCGCCGTCAATATGGAGGTACCGCTCCCGCAAACCCTCCGGCCGGAAGCCGAGCTTCTCGACCACGCGGCGGGATGCGGCGTTCTCAGGTCGAAGGTTGATTTCAAGCCGGTGCATGCCGAGGGTGAAAAAGCAGTAGTCGGCACCCATCGCAACCGCAGTTGGCACGATGCCTCGACCCGCAAACTGCTGGTCCACCCAATAGCCCGCATGTGCGCTCCGCAGTGAGCCATAGGCGATCCCGCCGACCGTGAGTTGCCCGATCAGGCGGTCTTCGTAGGTGATCACCCAAGGCAAGGTTCGCCCACCCCGGGCCTCGTTCCGCAACGTGCGCACCATCGCGCCAAACGTCGGTGGAACGTCGACACTGCCCAGGGGCGAAGTAGCGTCCCACTGAGTCAGCCACGTCCGGTTGCGCGAACGAACAGCGCGCCAGGCGGAAGCGTCACGTAGGCGGATCGGCCGAAGCCCTACTGGGCCTTGCCGCAACGTTGGAATCGACGAAATCGAGATCATTCACGGTCCAGACGAATAACGGTCACTTCATCGCCTTCACTCTTGGCCGATTCGTCTTCGGTGAGGATCGCCAAGCCGTTGGCCGAGCCCAGCCACAGTGCGGCCTCTTCTGTAGGTGCCGTGATGCTGCCAACACTGGCCTGACCTCCGCCACCGTCAACGAGCACGTTCGCCGGGACGAATTCGCGAATTCCATCCTCTCCGCGCAACGATTCGGTCAGCTTGGCTCGCACCACCGGGCGGAACAGCGACTTACGCCCAGCGAGTGCTGCGATGGTCGGCCGCACAATAACCTCAAAGCCCACAAATGCCGCAAGTGCGGATGCGCCGACCGTGATAACCGCAATGCCATCCTCACCGACTGTTCCCAGCCCGATCGCGGGCCCTGGCCTGAGTTGGCAGTATTCGAGGTCCTGACAACCCGCCGCACGCAGTGCCGACGCAACGACTCCGTCTTGCGGGTTCGCGTGTGATTCGTCTTCCCCAGCAATCACGATCAGGTCGGCCCGCACCAACTGGTCCTGCACAGTGCGCGCAAGCACCAGCGCATCGCGGCGTGACGGTCCACCCCGGAAGGTCGTTGCCCCGGCCTGTTCACCGGCTGCGACCAACATGATGGACACCACGTCGTACGCGAGCCCGGGGATAAGCGCCCTGTTCGTGTCGACGAGTTGGTCTCCGACTGTGATGATCACGACGCGAGGCTCGGGATGCACCGCGACGCGAGAGTGCCCTCCGGCCGCAACTGTGGCGAGTTCACGGTCGCCCAGCCTGGTCCCGGCCGGGAGTAGTTGCGCACCCTCAGCGCGTTGGCTGCCTGCCCGTGCGACCCCAGATCCCGCTGCCTGTGCGGCTGGTACGTCAACCCACTCGCCACCGGCGGCGACATGTTGAGCGACGGCTGCCTCCTCGCGAGCTACCTCAGCGGATTCTGCAGCTTGCTGCCGCTTCAACAGTTTGCGTTCCTTGCGGCTTAGCTTCACCTCGGCATCCGCATCTGACTCCACGTCAGCGCCGGATTCGGTGTGATCGTCGGCCTCGGACTCCTCGGCGATCGATGAATCCTCGCCTGACTCCGAACCCGCCTCTTCGATTATGGTGTCCGCCTCGTCGTCCGCTACGTCGAGAGTCTCGCCGGCATCAGCCTCACCGTTAGCAGACTGCACGGTCACCGAAGCCGCGACGACGGTGTCAGCACCCTTCGGCAACAAGGCGCCCGCCAGAACCCGCACGGCTTGCCCTGCCTCGACCTGAAAGTCACTGGTGTAGCCAGGTGCTACCGAATCGACGATTCGCAATCGGGTTGGATTTGCGCTCGTCGCGTCCCGGATCGACTCGGCCTTGACTGCGACCCCGTCCACGAGCGCAACGTCGAATCCGGGAATTGGGTACGAAGCAGTCACATCCTCCGCGATAACGCAGCCACGTGCTTCACGCAACGAAAGGTCGAGCGAGGACAGTGGGCTGGCGAGTTCGATCGCGGCCTGTAGTTGTTCTTCGACACTTCGCACGTTGGCAATTCCTACCTAGTTGTCTTGGGATGGTCGCTTTTGGGCAACAAATTCGGAGAGCCAGTCAAGTAGTGGACCGCCCAGTTCCTCATCATCGCTGGCAAGGATCACGTTTGCCTTCAAGTACGACAGCTTGTCGCCCGTGTCGTACCGCCGACCTCTGAAAATGACCGCGTGAACACCACCGCCGGCATGAGCGGGCATCGTCGCAAGCTCGAGAAGGGCGTCAGTCAACTGGATCTCCCCACCGCGACCAGGCTTGGTCCGCTCAAGTACGTCAAACACTGCCGGATCAATCAGGTACCTACCGATGACAACGAGGTTTGACGGCTCCTCGCCAGCTGGTGGCTTTTCTACGAGACCCGTGACCCTCACGACACCGTCAACATCGGTCGGTTCCACCGCAGCACAGCCGTACATGTGGACGTTCTGGGGAGAGACCTCCATCAAGCAGAGGACCGAACCACCGTGTTCCTCGCGCACAGCGTTCATGGCGGGCAGAACCGCATCACGCACGTCAATCAAGTCGTCGCCCAGCAACACTGCAAACGGTTGATTCCCCACATGTGCGCGCGCGCACAAGACTGCATGCCCAAGCCCAAGCGGTTCACCTTGGCGCACGTAGTGGACTTGCCCGAGTTCCGTGGATTCGATAACGGAGGCTAGGCGTGAAACGTCGCCCTTCGCCTCGAGCGCCGCTTCTAGGTCAGGTACGCGGTCGAAGTGGTCTTCAATCGAGTGTTTGTTACGCCCGTTGATGATCAGCACATCGCTCAAACCCGCGGCCACCGCCTCTTCTACGACGTATTGAATTGCGGGCTTGTCGACGACGGGCAGCATTTCTTTGGGCTGCGCTTTGGTCGCTGGGAGGAATCGTGTCCCGAGGCCTGCAGCCGGAATTACCGCTTTCGTGACCGGTATCGGTGAGTTAGTGTCGAGCGTTGCCATGCCTTGACCCTAACGCGATGCGCGTTTGAGCCCCAATTCATCCACGGAGGCGGTTGTGGACAAGCAGGAGTTTCGAAGCCAGCTCATCGCGTCGCGTCGCGCGGCGCTGGCCGCTAGCGCCGCGCCTACAAACGCCAATCGACCGTTAAACATCGCCAAAGCAGGCACAGAACTCGTCGCACAATTCGCCTCACCCCGATCAGCGGTCGCGAGCTATCGCGCGCTGCCTAGCGAACCGCCCACGGAACTCCTCAACGAAGCCCTCGCCCGATCGGGGTTTCAGGTGCTGGTTCCGATCCACGAGCGCGGGGGAACCTACCTGCCGGAGATGGAGTGGGCCGACGCTGTCAGCGGTCAGGTCGTCGCTGCCTCCACCAAGGCGTTTCGCGATTTGGCGGTCGCAGTGGTCTTCACTCCCGCGTTAGCGGCAGGGCGCGACGGGAGTCGAATCGGCAAAGGAAAGGGCTTCTATGACCGGTTCTTCTCCGAGTTGCCCCGGCATCCGCGGGGCCCATTGCGCGTTGCGATCGTGGGTCCCGCCGAGCTATTCGACTCCGTCCCCACTGATCCGCACGACGAACCTGTTGACCAGGTGCTCACCGGGTAGTCGTGTCATCAGATAGTGCGCGTCGTCAGGCAGCGCGTGTCGTCATACAGTCCCCGCGGGGAATCACGCGATGAACATTCCCAACGCGTAGCCGATGGTCGCGAGGACAAAGCCGAGGAA
>JBAYVO010000095.1:0-7960 GCA_041674545.1 Candidatus Nanopelagicales bacterium
AGGCGTTCGGCGACCATGGCCGGGATGACACTCATTCGGGCATCGGTTGATTCCGAGCCGAAGATGATGAGGTCGAACCCCTTACCTTCAAGTGCCTTTGCCAACGCGAGCGATGTGCCGAGCGCATCGGAACCAGCGAGGCCTTCGTCGGAGACGTGGATCGCTGAATCAGCGCCCATGCTCAAGGCCTTGCGAACGGTCTCGGTTGCCTTATCCGGACCCATCGAGACCACGACAACTTCGCCGCTATTGGCTTCGGCGATTTGCAGCGCCTCTTCCACAGCGTATTCATCGAGCTCATTCATGACTCCGTCAACGGACTCACGATCGAGGGTTTTGGTGTTGGCATCGAGCTTCTTTTCTGCCCAGGTGTCTGGGACCTGCTTAACGCAGACTGCGATCTTCATGGTCGAGTCACGACCTCCAGGTACTTCGCTGCGCCTTGCGGCCACAGGAATCCGACAGTTGAACTGCTTCGAGGAAGGTTACCCGCGGGTAACTCCGCAACCTCACAGACCCCTATCGTTTCGTTTGTGAGCGCGCAGCGGCCGTTGCCGTTCGCACCGGCGATGTGAGGCAAATATGCGAATCTTGCACGTGTCCTGGGAGTACCCGCCCGTCCTCTACGGCGGCCTGGGCCGCCACGTCCACGCCCTTGCACAGGAGCAGGCCCGCAACGGCCACGACGTCACCGTGCTCACACAGTTGCCGCCAGGAGCGGCCGAGTCCGAGGTAGTCAACGGTGTGCGAATCATCCGGGTCTCACCACCACAACCGGAAGCGCCTCGAGAACCCACCGCCTTGGTGGAGTGGGTCACGGGGCTGAACTTCGCGATGGCCGCAGCAGCGCACCGGGTTGCCGAGCTCGTCAAGCCCGAGATCGTTCACGCCCACGACTGGGTCGTCACGGGTGCCGCCAATTCCGTCCGGCTCGCGGCCGAAGTCCCCCTCGTCACGACTATTCACGCGACCGAGGCAGGCCGACATCAAGGATGGATTCACGGCACCGTCTCGACCACGATTCACCAGCGAGAGTTCATCCTGGCCAATCTGTCACAGCGACTCATCACCTGTTCACGGCGAATGCGCGATGCTGCGATCACTTTGTTCGGCGTCTCGCCTGCCGACGTTGACATCGTTCCGAACGGCATTAACGTCGAGGAGTGGGCGGTAGACGAAGCGGACGTCGAGGTTGCGCGCCGCCGATGGGCAGCGAACGAGAACCTTGCGGTCTTCGTCGGCCGACTCGAATGGGAGAAGGGTGTCCAGACCCTCATAGACGCGATGCCGCTCCTCGTGACGCCCAACGTCCACCTCGTCATCGCCGGAACGGGTAGCTACGAAGCAGCACTTGTTGAACAGGCTCGCGAGCTCATCGACAGTGGCGTCATCACCGTCACCGGGTGGCTCCCAGCGCACGACCTTCACGCCCTGCAGGCCGCGGCCGACGTCATCGTGGTGCCAAGTCGGTATGAGCCGTTTGGACTGGTAGCGCTCGAGGCCGGCGCGCTCGATGTGCCCGTGGTCGTCGCGAATACCGGTGGACTCAGCGACGTCGTTGACAACGGCGCCGCCGGGTTCATGTTTGAGTCCGGCAATGCACCGGCACTCGCCCGAGCAATGGACCAGGCGCTCGGTAATCGCGCAGACAGCGCCCATCGGGTCGGGCAGATGCGCGCACGACTACAGACGATTTACCGCTGGGACACCATCGCCGCTAGCACCGTGGCGACGTATACCGAAGCGATCAAGGAGGCCTCGACCTCGCCACGACCCGATGCTCTAGATGCGCCAACGATCCCGAATCGCAATCTGCTGGGTCTCGCGCCCTGACGCACAGCGGCGGGTCGGCGGGGCCGACTAGTGCTTGACGCCCGTCACTGCGACGGTGGCAAATAGTCGTTCCGGGACGATCCGTTCAAGGATGTTTGAGTCGAAGTCCGCGAGCTTTGAACGCCCTTGATTCAGCAAACTCGCTCCCCGTCGCCCGACGTTGCGGTCTCCGAGGGCAGCTTCGAATGCCTTTGCTGGCGCATCAAACCATCGTGACGTGAGTTCTTCAGTCACCGTTGATACGTCGACAGCGCCAGCGCGGATCGCAATCTTGCGAAGCTGGGCTGGAGCGAAGGCATGGACCTCAACGGCCTCTCGCAACTGTGTCACGCGCCCCGAGCCGTCGGTTTCGGTCGTGGCACTGAACCTCGAGCCGACCCACGGCACATTCGCCGCACTGGTTTTGACCCAGCTTCCGGCATTGGCGAGTTGCCTTCCAACAAGATCCCCACTGCCCGTCGGCTCACCGCAGAAAACAAATCGGCCGCCAGGGCGCAACACCCGAAGGGCCTCACGCAACGCCTGCTCAACATCGGGGATTCGATGCAGTACGGCATGCCCGATCACGAGGTCAAACGCAGCGTCGGCGTAGGGCACCCGTTCGGCGTCCGCGACTCGGCCATCGACTGCGACTCCTAGGCCACGCGCATTCCGGACTGCGACTTCGACCATGCCCGGAGAAATGTCCGTGACGACTCCCGACGTGAGCACCCCGGCACGGATGAGATTCAGGGTGAAGAATCCCGTGCCACAACCAACTTCGAGGCTGCGCGCGTATGGCCATCCCTCACCCCCCGCAGCATGCACAAACCTGTCCCGCGCGTACTTCACGATGCGGTCGTCGTAGCTCACAGCCCACTTCGGGTCGTAGGTCGACGCTTCCCAGTCGTGGTAGAGGACATTTGCCATGCGCGGGTCGTTCCAGGCTTGCGCCATCATCTCGGCAGAAACCTCCGGATCGACCGACACGTCAGCGACCTTCGAAGCTCGCCTTGCCGGGGCCATTGGCCACAAACGAATCCATGCCGGACTTCTGGTCAGCCGTTGCGAAGAGTTGGGCAAACTCCATCCGCTCGATTTCCAACCCGGTGTTGAGGTCCACCTCTAGCCCACGGTTGATCGCGTTCTTGGCTGCGCGAAGCGCAAGACCCGGACCCTTTGCCAGCGTCGTCGCGAGTGCCACGGCCTCGTCATAGACCGATTCGGGGGCGACCACCCGGTCGACCAGTCCGATTCGCAGTGCCTCTTGAGCATCGACGAACCTGCCTGTGAAGATCAGTTCTTTTGCTCGCGACGGGCCAACCAGGCGTGGCAACCGTTGGGTGCCACCGGCGCCGGGAATGATGCCCAAGAGGATCTCCGGTAGACCGAGCTTTGCGTTCTCGCCAGCGATGCGCAGGTCTGCACACAGGGCGAGCTCGAGCCCGCCACCAAGGGCATAACCAGTAACTGCCGCGATCACTGGCTTCGGAATGCGCGCCACGGCGTCGAAGGCCTCGGTCAACTCCCGAGTGCGTTCGACGGCGGTGAGATGGTCCCAATCCGCCATTTCTTTGACGTCCGCGCCAGCGGCGAAGACCTTGGGCCCGCCGTAGAGGACGACTGCCCGAACATCTCGGCGAGCAGATACCTCTGCCGCCGCAGCCTTGAAGCCTGCTTGAACTGTCGTACTCAGGGCGTTCATTGGCGGTCGGTTCAGTTGGATGGTCGCAACACCGTCAACAACGGAAAGCAGGACGGGCTCATTGGAGTCTTCAGTCACCGGTGAAGGCTAACTCTCACGATTGCAAAGGCACCCGACCGGGATCCTCTCCACGACTCGCAGCCCCGCAATACCGCGGTGCGCGCCAATTCTCTTCACGTCGTAATGCAGACTGTCGTCTCGTGTCGTTTGACGTATGGATCGCGATCGGTGGGCTCCTCGCCGGAATAGTCGTGGGCCTTACCGGTATGGGCGGCGCCGCAATCGTGACGCCGATGCTGATTTTCATCTTTGGCGTACCGCCCGCGGTGGCGGTATCAACCGACGTGGTGTCCGCGGCGAGCATGAAGCCCGTGGGCGCAGCCGTTCACCTTCAACGCCGCACCCCGCACATGCGAATCGTGCTGTGGTTATGCGTCGGGTCGATCCCTGGAGTCGTACTGGGGAGCCTGGTATTCGCGCAAATCTCGGGCATCAGCAACGGCGGCGAGATCCTCAAACACTTCGTCGGTTTTGTACTCCTGCTCAGCGTCGCGGTATCTGTCCTGCGGCTGCGGCTGCGCAGATTCCGATCAACCGACCCAAACGGTTCCGTCTCCTTGACGACCAATCGCAAGATCCTGGTAGTCGCGGCCGGGCTGTTCGTCGGCCTACTCGTCGGCATCACTTCGGTGGGTTCGGGCACCCTAATCGCCGCCACCTTGGTACTGCTGTTCCCCGCGATGTACCCGCGTCGTCTGGTCGGCACGGACTTGGTGCAAGCCGTTCCTATGTTGGTCGTCGGTGCGTTGATCCACTGGGGTGTGGGTGATATCGACCTCGCGGTGCTGATTCCCCTGCTCGTCGGTCAATTGCCTGGGGTGTGGATTGGCGCGCGCATCTCGAGCCGGTACGACGGCCAGGCGCTGCGGATCCTGCTCTTGGTCCTCATCGGTGCGTCAGGGCTGGCGCTCATCGGTCTGCCGGCGATGTGGGTGGGCATCGTGGTCGCGGTCGCTAGCGTCGTGATTGGCGTCCCAATCTTGCGGCAGTCCATAGCCGACCGAAAGTCAGAGGCCGAAGATGAGCTCGGAGACTCCGACGAATCCAGTCCGGACGTTCCTGCATCAGAGGCATCGTCAGCCGAACCGGATCCTCGCTAGCGAGGTCTCACCACTCTTGCACCCCACAAGGGTGGTCTGGTTAAGCACATGCGCGGCAAACAAGGCAGACTCTGCGCAGGCTCAACCGTGACGACTCCTGGGAAACCAGAGAGGAGATCTACTCCATGACACACGTAGTTCCCCCCAAGGTCGCTTGGCCAGGAACATGGGAACCCCTCGGCGTAACTGCCGATGATGGCGGCGTCAACGTCGCAATTTGGGCGGAAGGTGCCGAACGTGTGGAGTTCTGCCTGATCGGCGACGACGGGACCGAAGACCGGGTGGAGCTCGGTGAATCAACCTTCCACGTGTTCCATGGGTACGTCCCCGGGATCAAGGTTGGCGCTCGGTACGGCTTCCGAGTTCACGGCCCGTGGGACCCATCCAATGGGCTTCGGTTCAACGCAGACAAACTGTTGCTCGACCCCTACGCTCGGGCGATCGACGGGCACGTCGAACTTGGTCCGGCAATCTACGGACACGTCGGCCTCGATGACCTCGCGCGAAGCGATGTTGACTCTGCAGGTTCGGTGCCACTATCGGTTGTTGTACGCGATGACTTCGACTGGGAGGGCGACCATCCACTGCGGACCAAATGGTCCGACACGGTCATCTACGAAATGCATGTGAAGGGCTTCACCAAGCAGCATCCTGATGTACCTGAAGAACTTCGTGGGACGTATGCGGGGCTTGCGCAACCAGCGGCGATTGAACACCTCCAACGCCTCGGCGTGAGCGCAGTTGAACTGTTGCCCGTCCACCACTTCATCGACGAGTCGTTCCTCCTGGAACGAGGATTCACCAACTACTGGGGCTACAACTCGATCGGCTACTTCGCTCCACACGGCGCGTACAGCGCGGCGGGAACCCGCGGCGGACAGGTCCGCGAGTTCAAAGAGATGGTCAAGGCGCTGCATGATGCTGGCATTGAAGTCATTCTTGACGTCGTCTACAACCACACCGCGGAGGGAAACCAACTCGGGCCGACGTTGAGCTTCCGAGGCATCGCTAACCGCCCCTACTACAAGCTCGGCGCCGATGATGCCCGGTATTACGCGGACTACACCGGCTGCGGGAACACCCTCGATGCATCCTCCCCCAAAGTCCTGCAGCTCGTCATGGATTCGCTTCGGTACTGGGTCGAGGAGATGCACGTCGACGGGTTCCGATTTGACCTAGCGAGTGCGCTCGCACGGTCGTTCCACGACGTGGACATGCTCTCGGCGTTCCTCACCACAATGAGCCAAGATCCCGTCCTGCGGAAGGTGAAGCTCATCGCCGAGCCGTGGGATATCGGTTCAGGCGGATACCAGGTTGGTGAGTTCCCGCCGCTATGGACCGAGTGGAACGACAAGTATCGCGACTGTTTGCGCGACTGGTGGCGCAGTGAAGCCGGAGTGGGCGAACTCGGTTGGCGCATGTCGGGCTCCGCCGACCTGTACTCCTCGGAAGGGCGCCGCCCCTACTCGTCAATCAACTTCGTCACCGCTCACGACGGCTACACGCTGCGCGACCTCGTCACGTACCAAGAGAAGCACAACGAAGCCAACGGCGAGGATAACCGCGATGGCAATGACCACAACAGGTCATGGAACTCAGGTGTTGAGGGTGAAACTGACGACCCGGCAATCGTGGAATTGCGCCGTAGACGGATTCGCGACCTGTTGACCACTCTGTTGTTGGCTAGTGGCACGCCGATGTTGGTGGCCGGGGACGAAATGGGTCGGACTCAGCGAGGAAACAACAACGCGTACTGCCAGGACAGCGACATCTCATGGATCGATTGGGACCTCGACGAGTGGCAACGCGAACTATTCGAGTTCACTCGGACACTGTTGACCATTCGCCGTGAACACCGCGTTTTCAAGCAGCGGTACTTCTTCAACGGAGAACCTGTTCGTGAAGGTGGGCCGGAAGATCTTGCCTGGTTCGCCCCCGATGGGCAGCTCGCCACGGGCGAGGTTTGGTCCGATGGCAATACGCGGGCAATCGGCATGTACCTAGCGGGCAACCTTCGCTCGCGCACCGCCGACGGCCGCCCTCAGCACGATTCGTCATTCCTGCTGCTGCTCAACGCGGGCCATGAGGCCGTGGACTTCACCCTGCCCGGACAACCATATGGGCAGCTGTACCGCAGCATTCTCAGCACCAGCGATGCGATTCCGGTCCTCGCGCATGCAGAGAACCACGAGGGCGAAATCGTCACGCTGCCAGCATTCGGGGCTAACTTGCTTGAAGTCACCAAACACTAGGCGCAGTGGGTGGCTCGTCAGACCTTCGTCGGAGCTGCTGAATCCGTCAAATCAATGTCTGTCGGCGCTTCGGGCGACTCGGTCGGATCTTCCGGGTCCTCAACTGGCCCGCCTTCCTCGAGTTCATCCTCAGGCTTCGACGACGGCCAGAAGAGCACCAATGCAAACAGCGTGATGCCGCCGATGATCACGATGGGACTCTTCACCGCTTCTAGGACGAATCCCATTGGAATATGGGCAATGACGGTCTTGTCGACGTCTTCTGGACGGTCGGTCCAGGCGTCCGGCTCGGGGTTGTAGTCACCCTTGGTCTTGATCGCACCGTCCGGCGCAATACTCATCACACGGTGGGCAATTGGTGGAAGCTCTTCGCCAGCAACAACAGGTGTGGCGACAACGACGGAGCCGACTGTGGGCTCAACGAGGTCTTTGTTCACGGTGATGACGAGGTCCCCAGGCTGGTATACCGGCCGCATCGATCCGGTCTTGACCACGGAGGCACTCAACCCGGAGAGCAAGATTGCTGCGACGATCGCTGCCAGGACCACCCAGAAGCGCATCGCCTTGTAGACGCGGTAGGCGCGTGAACGTGGCGCTTCTTCTTCGTCCATGACCGGCTCGGCCAAATCACCAGCCGAATCTGGTTCAACTTCACCACTGGCAACACTCGCCTGCTCGACGGTAGTCGACATCTTCGGTCTCCTCGGGGGATGTGGCGTGGAGTTGGTCTCGGAAGTTCAGGTGGGAAGGCAAATGGCCGGGGCGACGAAGATTCGTCACCCCGGCCCTGCCCGAATAGCTACTGGATGACGATGCCCCAGGTAACAACCTGGTTGGCGTTCGGCGGCGTGGTGAGTTTCACTGTCTCCGCCTCGTTGCCTGAGAGGCCCTTAGTGAGCGCATCGCCAGAACCGATTTCATTGCCGTCTACGTTGTACGCAACAACCTTGATTGTCTTGTTTTGGACCTTGTCCCAGTTGGCGTCCTTGGCTGGCGTGATTGTCAGACCTTCGAAGCTGTAGACACCGGAC
>JBAYVO010000096.1:0-7936 GCA_041674545.1 Candidatus Nanopelagicales bacterium
GTGCCCTGCCCATCTTGGATTCAGTCGCAGCACGTAGTAATCGGTACGGAAAGGACTCCTCATGACCACAGCCCCCATCCGCGTTTTGGTCGCAAAACCAGGGCTCGACGGGCACGATCGTGGCGCCAAAGTTGTGGCCCGGGCCTTGCGCGATGCCGGCATTGAGGTCGTCTACACCGGGCTGCATCAAACGCCTGAGATGATCGTCGAAGCCGCCATCCAGGAAGACGTTGACGCGGTAGGGATGTCAGTGCTGTCCGGTGCTCACATGACCCTGTTCGCCGCGGTGATTGAACTCCTCAAGGAGCGCGATGCGGCGGATATCGTCGTCTTCGGCGGCGGCATCATTCCTGAGGACGACATCGAGCCGCTGACACAGCTTGGCGTTGCGAAGGTGTTTACCCCGGGGACGACGACGACCGAGATCGTGGAATGGGTTCGAGCGACAGCAGGCCCAGCTACCGCCGCGTAGCAGCACACGGTCTACCCTTCATCGAGCCCGGCGCAGTTCTAGCGGGCGCTATTTGGACCTTCACCGACCCCCGCGGCGGGCAGTCAGCCCTGGCTAGCCAGGCCGTGAGTCGACGAGTTTGCGGAGTTGGATACGTGGATCTGTACGAATACCAAGCCAAAGAGCTGTTTGCCGCTCATGACGTCCCCACCATTCTGGGTGCAGTCGTCACTGATGCCGCCGCCGCCGAGGCCGCAGCGGCCAAGGTCGGCAAGCCAGTGGTCGTCAAGGCGCAGGTCAAAGCCGGTGGCCGAGGCAAAGCTGGTGGCGTGAAGTTCGCTCCGACCGCGGCAGATGCTGGCGAGAAGGCAGGCGAAATCCTGGGGCTGAACATCAAGGACCACATCGTTGGGAAGGTCCTCGTCGTCGAGGCAGCCGACATCGAGTCTGAGTACTACGTCTCGTTCCTACTTGATCGCACTAACCGTTGCTTCTTGGCAATGGCCAGCGTCGAAGGCGGCATGGAGATCGAAGAGGTCGCCGAGACTAAGCCCGAGGCGCTGGCAAAGGTCCTGATCGATCCGCTGACCGGTGTCGACCTCGACAAGGCGAAGGCCATCGTTCGCGAGGCTAAGTTCCCAGCTGAACTCGAGGACCGCGTTGCCGACGTCCTGGTCAAGCTGTGGGACACCTTTGTTAGCGAAGACGCAACCTTGGTCGAGGTCAACCCGCTCGTCCTCGATCCCACGGGCAAGATCCTCGCGCTTGACGGCAAGGTCTCCCTCGACGAGAACGCCGACTTCCGCCACCCTGACCACGCCGCCCTGGTTGATGACGCAGCCACGGACCCACTAGAGGTCAAGGCCAAGGAAAAGGGTCTGAACTACGTCAAGCTCTCGGGCGAGGTCGGGATCATCGGAAACGGCGCCGGACTGGTTATGAGCACCCTGGATGTTGTTGCCTACGCGGGTGAAGAGTTCGGTGGCGTAAAGCCTGCGAACTTCCTCGACATCGGTGGCGGTGCCTCGGCGCAGGTCATGGCTGACGGGCTCGAGATCATCCTGGGCGACGAAGAAGTCAAATCAGTCTTCGTGAATGTCTTCGGCGGAATTACCTCGTGTGACGCCGTTGCGAACGGAATCGTTCAGGCACTTGAGATGCTCGCTGCGTCGGGCACCGAGCTCACAAAGCCGCTGGTGTGCCGCCTCGACGGCAACAACGCTGAAGAAGGTCGTCGCATCCTCGATGAGGCCGAACACGACGTCATTGAACTGGTCGATACGATGGACGACGCCGCTCGCCGGGTCGCCGAACTAGCTGCCGCAGCTTCCTAGGAGATTACAAAACCATGGCGATCTTTTTGAATGAAAACTCACGCGTGCTCGTACAGGGCATGACCGGTTCCGAAGGTATGAAGCACACGAACCGAATGATCGAAAGCGGCACCAACATCGTCGCCGGTGTGAACCCGCGCAAGGCCGGTGAGTCGGTTGAGGTTCAGGGACAGTCAATCCCGGTCTACGGCACGGTTGCCGAAGCGATGTCTGCAACTGGCGCCGATGTGTCTGTTGTGTTCGTTCCACCAGCCTTCACTAAGGCTGCAGTGGTCGAGGCAATCGAGGCGGCGATTCCGCTGTGCGTCGTCATTACCGAGGGTGTTCCGGTTCACGACACTGCCTACTTCTACGCGCTCGCTGCGAAGGATGGCGCGACTCGCATCATCGGCCCGAACTGCCCAGGGCTGATCAGCCCCGAGAAGTCGAACGCCGGCATCATTCCCGCATCGATCGCGAAGTCGGGCCGTATCGGCCTGGTGTCAAAGTCGGGCACGCTGACCTACCAGATGATGTACGAACTGCGCGACATCGGATTTTCTACCGCAGTGGGCATCGGTGGCGACCCGATCATCGGAACCACGCACATTGACTGTCTTCAGGCATTCCAGGATGACCCCGAGACTGATGCCATTGTGATGATTGGTGAGATCGGTGGCGACGCTGAAGAGCGTGCGGCCGCCTACATCAAGGACCACATCACCAAGCCGGTCGTTGGCTACGTCGCAGGGTTCACAGCTCCCGAAGGCAAGACGATGGGGCATGCGGGCGCAATCGTCTCCGGATCATCCGGCACCGCTGCGGCAAAGCAAGAGGCGCTTGAGGCTGTGGGCGTCAAGGTCGGCAAGACGCCATCGGAAACTGCTCGCCTCATGCGCGAGGTTATCGGCGCTTTGTAGGCCTAAGGACTCTTCACGAAGCCCCGTGATGTTGCCGACTTCTCGCCTCGCGAGATAGGTAACGCCGCGGGGCTTCGTGCTGCTACAAGCAGACCTGCGTCCATTTAGTGAGATCGGCGGTTTGCCGGTTCTGGCGCCCGATTGCATGTAACCCTTGTCCCTATGGCTTATCGGCGTGCAGAGGACCGCAAGCGTGCGCGCCGTTCTCGGTCGGGCCCCGCGCCCGAAGGCGGTAGTCGCCAGGCGTGGACCAGAGTCGCCCGCAGTCGCGCCGATGCCGTCGCTCAACGACTAAGCGGCCCAGTTGCAGGCGCGTTCGCTGCTGGCTGGAGCGCAATCCTGACTCTGCTCGCGGTCGGTGCACTCATCGCCATCGCGTGGATCCTCGGAGCTGGTTCAGGGTCAATCACCGATGCGATGCATGTGTCGGGCATTAGTTGGCTTGCAACACACCTGATCCCGGTCTCGGTCCCTGATGGATCTATATCTGCGCTGCCAATGGGTTTTGTATTGCTCCCAGGTTGGCTGCTTTGGCGGGCGGGGGAATGGGCAGCTCGACGCAGTGGCGCGTGTTTGTGGCAAGACGTCCGACCGATGGTTGGTATTGGCGCAGGGGTATACGCGACGATCGCGTTGTTCGTTGCCACGTCGACCGCTAACGATGCAGCCTCCGTCGGACCGCTATCAGCCGCGATCGGTGCTGGGATGTTCGCGTTGGTGGTGTTCGGTGCCGGAGCAACCAAGGAAGCCGGATTGTGGTCCAGCATTGTTGACCGGTTCACGCCGAAGTCACGGATTCGAATGCGAGCTGGATTGATTGCCTTCGGCACAATCCTCGCCGGATCAGCGTTCGTGCTGGGCGTCTCGCTAGCGATCCACTTCAGCACTGGTCTCACCATCCTCGATGCCCTCGCACCTGGGCTCATCGGCAACCTGTTGCTCTTCGTCCTCGGACTGGCCTACCTGCCGAATGCCGTGATTTGGACCAGTAGTTTTGTGGTTGGTCCAGGCTTTGCCGTCGGGCAAGGAACGACCGTCTCACCGTTCGTCGTAGACATCGGCGCGGTGCCAGCGTTCCCGTTGCTCGGTGCGGTTCCGGAACAAACGTCATCGTGGATGCCGATGGTCTTGCTGATCCCATTGTTGGCTGGCGGCATCGCGATGTCGATGATGAGTGGCAAGCGGCCGCTGGCGACATTCGATCGGGAATCCATCGTGGAGCGGACGTGGGTCGCTGGATTCGCAGCTGCGCTGATGTTCACCGCAAGCTGGTTCGCTGGTGGCGGGCTTGGCTCCGGTCGTCTTGTCGAGGTTGGCCCGAACGCTCTCTACGTCGCGGGCGCCACGTTCGTCCTCGTGATGATCGGCGGGATCTTGTGTGATCAGCTTCGGCGCCTCCGAAATTGGCGCTCTGATCGCAGGGCCTCGCGCTCGGTTGATCTGCGCGACAAGGCGGGCGACATTCTGGATGTCGGCCGACACATAGGATGACCCGGTGAGTGGAACTTTCGCCGACGAATCAGACCGAGCGCGTGCAAGGCTCGTCGTGCTTATCTCCGGTGGCGGCTCAAATCTTCAGGCGCTCATTGACGCGGCCGTAGACCCTGACTTTCCCGCACAGATCGTCGGAGTTGGTGCAGACAGGGCCGACGCGACCGGGCTCGACCGCGCCAAAGCCGTCGGAATCCCAACGTTCGTCGTTGATCCGACTCACTTTGCCGATCGCACTGAATGGGATCGTGCTCTTGCCGAGACCATCGCTGCCTTTGATGCCGACTGGGTCGTTAGCGCTGGTTTCATGCGAATCTTGGGACAGTCTGTGCTGTCGGGCCATCCGCAGCGAATCGTCAACACTCACCCAGCGCTACTGCCAAGTTTCCCCGGCGCGCATGCCGTCCGTGATGCGCTGGCGTACGGGGTAAAGGTCACCGGATGCACCGTGCACCTCGTAGATTCAGGGGTTGATACTGGGCCGGTGCTAGCCCAACAGTCCATCGCGATCGACGTTGGCGATGACGAAGCAGCGCTACACGAACGAATCAAATCCGTTGAGCACGAACTTCTTGTCTCGGTCGTCGCCAAGCTATGTCGTCATGATGTTCAGGTAATCGGTAGAGAGGTCGTATTTTCGTGAGTACCCGCCCAGTCCGTCGTGCGCTGATCTCGGTCTATGACAAGACCGGTCTCGTCGAACTTGCTTCCGCGCTTGCTGCGCAGGGAGTTGAAATCGTTTCGACCGGTTCGACCGCCGCGACGATCAGCGATCAAGGCATCAAGGTGACGCAGGTCGCTGACCTCACGGAGTTCCCCGAGATGCTCGATGGTCGAGTCAAGACGCTTCACCCGCGCGTGCATGCTGGGATCCTCGCGGACACTCGTTTGCCCGACCATGTTGAACAGTTGGAGAACAGCGGGATCGCGCCGTTTGAACTTGTCATCGTGAACCTCTATCCCTTCAGCGAGACCGTCGCCAGTGGCGCTGACCAGGATCAGTGTGTCGAACAAATCGACATTGGTGGACCGTCGATGGTTCGCGCCGCCGCAAAGAACCATCCTTCGGTTGCGATCGTGGTGTCGCCAGACCGCTACGGCGAGGTCATTGAGGCCGTGAAGACGGGTGGCTTCTCGCTCGAACAGCGCCAGGCGTTGGCTGCCGAAGCATTCCGTCACACCGCGAGCTACGACGTCGCGGTTGCATCGTGGATGGGTGCGGTTGTTGCTCCCGGCGCTGAGGGCGAACGGTTTCCTGGGTGGGTCGCGGGGGTGTGGGAACGCGCGGCGACCTTGCGATACGGCGAGAACCCACACCAACCAGCTGCGCTCTATGTAGCGCCAGACGCCGCCCCAGGCATTGCTCAGGCAGAGCAACTCCACGGCAAAGAGATGTCCTACAACAATTACGTTGATGCTGACGCTGCGTACCGCGCTGCGTATGACTTTGACGCCCCAGCGGTCGCGATCATCAAGCACGCAAATCCGTGTGGACTTGCCACCGGGGCCGACATCGCCGATGCACATCGCAAGGCTCACGAGACGGACCCGGTTTCCGCATTTGGTGGAGTCATTGCCACGAACCGTGAGGTCACTGCGGCCATGGCCGAGCAGGTCGCAGAGGTATTTACCGAGGTCATCGTCGCGCCGTCGTACAGCGCTGAAGCTCTTGAAGTTCTTCAGCGCAAGCAGAACATCCGGATACTCGTGGTCGCGCCCGTTCTACCGGGAACCGGCGTTGAATCACGCCGAATTTCCGGGGGCCTGCTCATGCAGGCAACCGACCGGATTGATGCTCCCGGTGACAAGTCGTCCACGTGGACCCTCGCGTGCGGCGAACCCGCAACAGATGCTCAACTCGCTGACCTGGAGTTCGCTTGGCGCGCCTGTCGCGGGGTAAAGAGCAACGCGATCCTGATCGCACGCGACACCGCTGCGGTTGGAATTGGCATGGGTCAGGTCAACCGAGTCGACAGTGCGCGGCTCGCAGTTGCTCGCGCTGGCGAGGAGCGGGTAAGGGGTGCGTCAGCGGCATCCGATGCGTTCTTCCCGTTCCCAGACGGACTTGAAGTGTTGCTCGATGCAGGTATTCGCCACATCGTCTCCCCAGGTGGTTCGGTGCGAGATGAGGAAGTCCTCGCCGTCGCCAAGGCCGCGGGCGCGACGATGTACTTCACAGGCACCCGCCATTTCTTCCACTAGCTTCACCGCCCGTCGCTCCAGTAGATCGCGCGTGACGTGACCGACCTCGAACACCACGGGAGAAGTCAGGCCACGCGGGTAACGGCGATGGTCGCGGCGGTCGCAGTCAGCGCCCTAACGGTTGTGCAGTCGCGGATCAACGGTCAGCTTGGCAAAGACCTCAACGACGGGTTTCTTGCTGCGTGGATCTCGTTTGGGCTTGGGCTCATCGTGATCGCGGTAATCGTGTTGGCAAGTTCAAAGCACCGGGCCGCGATTGGCATCCTGCGTGACGCCACCGCGAACAAGTCGGGACGAGGTCGGCTCATTCAACCGTGGGTCTTGCTCGGCGGAATCGGCGGCGCAACCTTCGTAGCTGCCCAGAGCACCACGGTGCAGTACCTCGGTGTCGCGGTGTTCACGGTTTCGGTGGTCGCCGCGCAAAACGCGAACTCGCTGGTTGTTGACCGTCTAGGGCTTGGTCCGGCGGGTGTGCAGGCAATCACGGGCCGCCGGGTGATCGCGGCGATCATCGCTACTCTCGGCGTTGCGTTGGCCGTCTCGAGTCGGTCGGGCACCGGTGATTTCACCTTCTGGGCGCTGGCCTTCGCACTCTTTGCGGGACTGTTGATTGCTGTCCAGCAAGCGCTCAACGGGCAGGTGTCCGCGACTTCCGGATCACCCTTCGTCGCGGCGCTTGGCAATTTCATTGTTGGCTTTGCAGGGTTGACGATCGCGGTGTTCGCCTACCAACTGCTGTCGCCGCACGAGTACGGCGGTTTCCCATCGCTACTCACCGAACCGTGGCTCTACTTCGGTGGGTTTATCGGGGTGTTGTTCATCGTTGTTGCCGCATCGGTGGTTCACACGCTCGGCGTATTGCTGTTCGCGCTGCTGTCCGTAGCGGGTCAAATGGGCGGAGCATTGCTGCTCGACATTGTGGTTCATGATCCGGCCCAGCCGGTGACGTGGTTGCTGGTTGTGGGTGTCGCAATCACCGGAGCAGCAGTTGCACTCGCCGCAACGGCAAAGAAGTCAGTGTCAGCGAAAGCCGCGGCTTCGTCTGAGGGCTGACCCGTAGGTGTAGATCGTCTCGATGCGGGGAATACTTACCCCGTGACGGCAACAGTTCTCGACGGCAAAGCCGTAGCGGCCCAAATCAAAAACGAACTCCGCACCCGAGTGGATGCACTGCGTGAACGTGGAGTGACGCCCGGACTCGGGACAGTCCTTGTTGGCGACGACCCAGGTAGTCACTCCTACGTTGCGGGCAAGCACCGCGACTGCGCCGAAGTTGGTATCGAATCGATCCGTGTTGACCTCCCGGCCGATGCCAGCGAAGAACTCGTTCTCGAACACGTTGACCGACTCAACGAGGATCCGACCTGCACCGGCTACATCGTGCAACTTCCCTTGCCGAAGGGCATTGATCAAGAGCGAGTGCTCGAACGTATGGACCCAGGTAAAGATGCTGATGGCTTGCACCCGGTAAACCTTGGTCGATTGGTGCTCGGCGCACCGGGCGCGTTGCCGTGCACGCCCCGCGGCATCGTCGAACTGCTTCGCCGATACGACGTAAA
>JBAYVO010000097.1:0-7888 GCA_041674545.1 Candidatus Nanopelagicales bacterium
GCGGGAGTCGAGTAGTTGCCGCAGCTATCGCTTGAAGGCTGCGTGTTCTCATCCACAGGGTTACCTGTGATCGCGTAGTCCACACACAACCAGCTTGACCAATGTTGGTCAAGCTGGTTGGCTGGAAACATGGACCAGGTGAATGTGTATGAAGCGAAGGCGAAGTTCTCCGAACTGTTGAACCGCGCTGAAGGCGGCGAGTCGATCACGATCGCTCGCGCGGGAAGGCCGGTTGCTCAACTCGTGCCCATGACGCGCGCCTCTCAACCTCGGGTTCCGGGAGCTCTGCGCGGGCAGATCCACGGCGCGGAGTCGCTCCTAGATCGTGACGTCGAGGTTGAAGAACTGTTCAACGGTGCACGTGAATGAGGCTCCTGCTCGATTCACACATCGTTCTATGGTGGCTGGATGGTCAGGCGTTTGACCAGACCGCAACTGCCGCCATCGCTGCTCCCTCAACAGACGTTGCGGTGTCTGTAGCGAGTGTCTGGGAGATCTCTCTGAAGCAATCGCTCGGCAAACTTCAGGTCGATGGGGATCTTTCGACTTCGATCGCCGAGGCCAACTTTGACGTTCTTCCGATTGAGGCTCGGCATGCGTGCCAGGCTGCAACCCTGCCTTTCCATCACCGTGATCCTTTTGACCGAATGCTCGTCGTTCAGGCCCAGATCGAAGGCAGGACGATCGTGACTCGCGATAGCGCCTTTGACCGGTACGACGTCCCCGTGTTGTGGGCGTAATCGAAGAGACTTGGGTGGAGTAGTTATCTCGTTCTCCCAGATAAAGCCGCTAGCGCAACTTGCGCTTCAGTTTGATCGTGTAGGGGTGAAGTGTTGCGGTGGCCGCGGCTGTTGCGGTGAGGGTGACCTTCTTGCTGCTCGATGATTTGCATCGCACGCTCGACTTCTTTACGACGCACGCGCGCTTGTTGGACGACTTCCAGGTGAGCGCTTGTCCCTGAAGAGAAGTGCGTGGCAGCGGATACCGCTTGTTACGTTTCATCTTGTTCGGGAGCTTGACGGCGATCGTTTGATGGGTTTTCGTCGGTGTCGGTGAGGGAATAGATGTCGATCCGGATACCGAAACGGTGGCAGCGGTGCTCTCCGTAGTGCCGGCCCAAGTGGTGGCCTTCACTGTGTAAGTGCCAGCGTCATCGGTAGTTGTCACTCTCTTGGAGAACGTTGTCGTTGTACGCGGGGAAGAGATCGCTGCGTCGTCTTTGAACCATTGGTAGTGCAGGGTCCCGCCTCCGGAATGTGCAGTGGCAGCTCCGAGCAGATTGAGCGTCTGGCCGGCGAGCAAATTCGTGTCGCTCGGGTTGGTGGTGAAGGTCGGCACTGGGACCGCCACCACAGGGTGAGAGTTGATCTCCGTGGTCGTTGCCCACGTAGTGTCTGCTTGCTTGTGATAAATCGGTGCCGTGCCGGATCCGATGAAGGCGTTGGTCCCGAAGGTCGGCGGCCTGGCGCCGAGGAATCGAATATCGGTGAGCCCGGTGACGTACAGCAAGGATTGATCCCCAACGCTGGTGACGCTCGCGGGTATCGTCAACCTTCCACGAAGTGACGTCGCGCCGCGGAAGGCTCCGGCTCCGATTGTCTGTACGGAATTGCCGAGCGTCAGTCCAGTCAGGCTTGATGCGCCGCGAAAGGCTTGAGCTCCAATCGTCGTAACGCTGTTCGGGAGTGCGAGTGTTCCGCTGAGGCCGGATGCGTTTTCGAATGCAAGTTCTTCGATGGTCGTCAGCGATGAATCAGCCGACATCGAGATCCCGGTCAGGCCCGTCGCGCCGTTGAACGCGCCGTTCCCGATTGTCGTGACGGTGTCGGGGATGACGACGGCTCCCGTCAGGCCAGTCTTGCCGTAGAACGCCGCGTCTTCGATGATCGTCACGTCTCTGCCGTTGTAGGTGTCGGCGATGGTGAGGGTGCCAACGCATGGTGATTCGCATCCGACAGCCTTGGCGTAGGTCTCGTATTCGAGGTAGTTCACCTGTACTTCGGTGGCGCTCGCTGGTGCGGCCGGGAGTACAACCGCGAACGGTGCGAGCAGTGCGCCGACCGTTGCGATACCGACCGCGAGCGACCTGCGGGTTTCCCTCCGGGCAGCTTGGTTGGTAGTCATGAGTCCTCGATTCTCCGATTGCGGTATGCGATTAGTTATCCACCGTCGTCTCCGGTCGGCGCAAGTAGTTGGCAGCGAGGCTCGTTCTTGGGGGGCGGGATGTTCGTCCGAGCGAACGTCACAGTGTCTGGGCGTGTTTGGAACACTCGCCCTTGCTCGACCATCACCGTCGGTGTGGACTGGTGGGCACACCATTGGTGTTCGACGAATGAGGTGGATCGGGGTGAAATGCAGCGCGCGATTTCGTCGGGTCGCGTCGACGCGGTACCTCTCACGTGGATTCCGACGCCGGGAATACAACGTCGTCAGTGGCTAAAGTCGAGGAGTGACTGGCAACGTGCGCACACCCCTGAGGCTGTTGGTCGTCGAGGATGACAACCTGACTCGCAAGCTCCTCGTGAGGGTGTTATCTGACGAAGGTTTCGTCGTACACGACTTCGGCGACGGGACATCCGCGATCGCGGCGCTGGCCTCCGGCTCAGTCGAGGTGGACATTGCGCTAGTCGACCTTGACCTCGGTACTGGCCCTACTGGAATTGATGTCTTACGGGCCATTCGCCGGGATCACCAGCATGTTGGTGCAGTCATTCTCTCGTCGTTTCACGCGACGCAGCTTGTCGACTCCGAGATGTCCACGCTGCCAGAGAACATCGGCCACCTTGTTAAGGCTGATCTTGACTCCGACGAAAAGATCGTTGAGGCGCTCCTGGCAGCGAGCATGGGCGATGCGGGGCCGCGGCCGAATCGATTGCCCGGCGCGGCACTGTCAATCACGCGTGCACAGGCAGAACTACTCCGGCTTGTTTCGCAGGGGAAATCGAATGCGGCGATCGCGCAAGAGCGTCAGACGACGGTGCGGGCAACGGAGATCCTTTTGCAACGGACGTACGCCGCGCTCGGCATTGATCAAGATGGTTCGATCAACTCACGCGTCCAGGCGGCGATGATGTATCGAGATTCGGCGATCACGCTGAAGTGACGGTATCGACCCGACGTGTGCGGTAATCCGAATGCCGTTGCTAGAGATCGGGTGAATGAAGGTTCAGTTCCAGACGAGTTCGACACACAGTGAAGGGGTAGTCACGCAGCCCGGCCCTTGGAGTAGAGATGAACAGCTCGTTCGCACGCACAGTCGTAGCAACTGCAATCAGCGGCGCCGCCGTCGGTCTGTCATTAGTCCCCGCGGCCGCGACAAGTCCAACGCCCCAATCCCTCGGATTGTCGACGCATAGCGGAGCGTGGCTCGAGCATAAATTGCAGGGAACGTTTTGCGGTCTTGGGTCCGCATGCGTCGTCACCGCATTCGGTTCTGATGATCGCTTCGCGCTCTACACTTCTGCCGGGTTTGTGAAAGGTCCAAAATCTGCTGCTGCGCGCGTCAACAGCTATGCAGGCCAGCTCCGAACGCAAGCGATCGCCGCCGGGCTACCGCACTCGACCAAGACATTCACCAGTACGTACAACGCGAAGAAGCGTCAGCACAAGGTCGTCGTCACTATGCTTGAAGTTGTAGCTAGCTCTAGCGATGGCACGCGGGTCATGACCCGCGTGACTGCTCGTGATCTCGTGCGGAAGAACAATGGAACCAAGGGTCCCTTTGCAAAGAAGGTAGGCATAGCTGCGATCGACGTGACCTTCGCGGCTCCGCTTCCAAGCGGGCTCGTCGCGAAGAAAGCCCAACGCTTAACCGCGCAGCTGCGCACGCTGATCGGGACAGGTAGCGCGCACAGGATCTCCGGAC
This sequence comes from Candidatus Nanopelagicales bacterium, assembly GCA_041674545.1. Lineage (GTDB taxonomy): Bacteria > Actinomycetota > Actinomycetes > S36-B12 > UBA10799 > UBA10799. Next base: position 3,866 of record JBAYVO010000097.1, read on the forward strand.
CTGTAAAGCTCGGAGTGGGTCACGTCTGAGTTCGACGAAACGCACAGTGCTGAGCAGCGAGCGCCCATCGTGCTGGATGGGTAGGCAGGCTGTCACGAAGGCGCCCAAGATGACCTGTGCGGTTTTCCGAATACCGGGCGCAGGTTGACGGTTTGTACACGTCTTGGGTGGGGAAATCTCGCTTCGACCCTCTCCGCTTGCTGAGCGAAAGCGGACAAGCCAGAAAGTGAGAACTCCCGTGAATCGAACAGTCTCTTTGCCAGTAGCAGCCGTTGGAATCGCCCTCACAGCGCTGTTGGGCACAAGCCCGAGCATGGCGCAAGCCGTCGAGTTCAACGACGGGAATGAAGCGACCGGCGCTCCCACCGTCGTCAGCCTCGGAGACAGCTTCATGTCTGGCGAGGGCGGCCGCTGGGCGGGCAATACATACACCAGTCAAACTTCAAGCGGCGCCGCCGCGACGGGTGCAAACGACCGTGGGTGGATGACGTACCGGGATTCGCGAAATGCACCACTGTCCGGTGATTTCGCGAAGCAGAACCAGCCCGCCGCCTGCCACCGTTCTGACACCTCGATCGTGAACACGATTGCTGCCGCCATGGACTGGACGGGAATCAACCTTGCGTGTTCCGGTGCGGAAACCGAACAAGTGACCACCGCGCGCTTCCGCGGGGAAGCGCCACAGGTCGAACAGTTGCGTCAGGTCGCGAATGATCCGGCAATTGATGTCAAAGCCGTGGTGGTGTCCATCGGCGGTAACGATTTGAAGTTCTCCGACCTCCTGTGGTCCTGCATGCAAATCGGCCAGACGCATGACTGCTCTGCGAACGCGGACAGTCGTTTTGGTGGAAACATCAACGGAACGAAACGGCTGACAGACCTCCAGGCGGCTACGGCGACAAAGATCACCGGCGCGCTCGACGCGGTGACAAGGGTGATGCGTGAGGCCGGGTATGAGGACGGCTCCTACCGTTTCATCTACAACGGAGCCCCCAAACTCTTCGCGGGATCGCCTGAACGGATTCCATCGACGACGGGCTGGATGGGCAACTACTACGACAGCCCCGGAGTGCCCTTCCATGACTCCACCGTCACGTGGAGCAATGACGTTGCGGTGCCGCTAATGAACGACATCATGAGGACCGCGGCCGGGGCATCGGTCAACCAGGAGATCGAGTTCATGGATCTCGCGAACGTGTTCAAGGGTCATGAACTCAGCAACACGCACACTCGCCAGTATCGAAAGGGCGACGTGCAACCTGGGAATCTCTCGGAGTGGGTTGTGCCGCTCGATCCGAACTACATTCGCCATAGCTACGGTGCGCCGCGATTGCAGGAGAGCTTCCACCCCAATTCCTTCGGTCAGCAAGTGATTGGTCGTTGCGTGACGGACGTGATCGCGGGAAACCCCGGCGCGCACGAGTATGCGTGCGAAGGAATCCCAGGAGCGCTCGCGGCCCGCGTCACTGCGCGCTAGAGACCTTGCCGCCCGCGTTCGAATGCTCGGGGCGCGGGCCGCAAGGAATTCCCAACCCGGTGTTTCGCTGAAGCGAACGTTCGCCCGGTTTGGACCACCCGTCGACGTTCGCGATTGATTCGGGCTAGCGCCGATGTTCTGATTTTGTGGTTCGACACCTTCGTGAAATGACTGACCTCTAAGGAAACTGCCATGAAGCCGCACACACCCCACACGATCGTAGGTCTGACATCTGCAGTTGTGGTCATGGGCGTCGTCGCCGGATGTTCAGTTCCGACGTCGAACTCTGAAGTTTCGCCGTCAGTAGTACCGAGTGGCTCGGCGGCTGCGATTCAACTGACGTCATCGTCGGCAAACGGGGGAGTCGGGCTGCCAGATGCGATCGCACAGATGGCGCGGGGCCAGAAGAGTGCAGCTCGAGACCTAGTGAAGAAGCAGGCCAACGAGACATACGACAAGTACGTCAAAGAAGCGTTGGCGCAGTCGCTCGGCCCTATGGCGACGAAGGCGCTCGGCGCGGCGTTCGGCCCGCTCGCGTCAATGGCGACGGGAATGATTTTTGACAAGGTGTTCGGCACGCTCCCGGATGGAACCCAGGTGAAGCTTGATCAGATTCTTGCGGCGCTCGACAGCTTGCATGCGGACATGACCGCGCGGTTCGACAATGTCGACAGCCAACTTTACGAGTTGAATCGCAAGGCGGATGACATCATCACCGGCCAACGCCAGGCGGAGTATTCCCAGGCGTACCAAGAGTTGAACAAGAATGAGCTACCGCGTTTGCAGGATTCACTGCGCACACAACGAAAGGTGGCACAGCTGCTCTCGTCGCCGGAACTGACGGAAGGTCAAGTTACGAAGTTGAAGCAGCTAGCAGAGGACTTTGCTCGGCAGAGCGACCAAGTCGTCAACGACCTTGACTCGTGGAAAGAGGACATCGTTGGGGTCCGTGAAGGAACTGAACGCCCCGTACCCGGAGTAGTTGCGGCGTACCAAGCATTGGTCGTGCAGAAGCGCCGATACATGTCCGCATACGAGTACCAAGTGGTCAAGGGGCAAGCATTGCGGTGGCAGTCGTATTCCGTCCTCGCCGCTGAGGTTGCACTGACGGGGGCACGGATGGAGGCCGCTGACGGAATCGACGAAGACGCGGAAGTTGTTGCCCGATTCGTCGACGACGGCGGCGGCGCCGAACAGATTCAGAAGGCAATGCCCACATCCAACTGGGCTCCGACGACTGTCGACGGTAGGCCAGACCCCAACGGCTCCTACCTGCTTGATACTCAATCCGGTGCATTGGTCGTCGCAACCAAGCAGATGAAGGCACTACCGCCATACAGCTACATTCAACGCGAGCTGAAGTGTGATCCGCTTATGTCCATCCACTGCAACCAAGGGCGAACACCAAAATGGCGTCCAGCTACGTCTGGGTTCGAAGATCGCTTAAGTCGCAACTACACGGACTTGACCGTGAAGCCCACTCGGCCGATTGTTCCCGACGGATCACTGGTCGCCAACGGCAAGGAGCTCACGGTGCAGTTCCTCGGCGAGCATCCGAGCGACGACTCCGCGCTACTTGAAGCACGGCAAATGTCTGTGTCAGCGGGTGATCAATTCAAGGCGTACTGGCCTGCCGAAGCAGTTGGGTCAGCACCAGTCGCGAAGAATGCACGGGTCTTGCTCGGTGGTGCGCAGGGCTACAGCTACGCGCAGGCTGGCGACGAAGACGTCGCCTCGCCGCAGAACCCTCAGCCGATTTGGGTTAGCCAATACTTTGAACGATTCAAGGTGTGGGCGCCTAAAGGTGCCGGTTCTAGCGTGGTGACGGAAACCGCCTCCGCGCAATACAAGTCGAGACTTTGTGGAACCTCCCAATCACAAACGGGCGGACGGTCGAGTTCGGTCATCCAGTATTCGATGCCCGCGAAGTGTGACCGAGATATGGAGCAGGCGCCTGTGTACACCGGGTACAAGAAGTCAGTGAAGCCTGCCTCGGTGGATGGGACTGTCATTTGGTACGTCCCGCTGAAGCCCGATCAGCTCGGTCGCGGACTCAACCTCGTCGGAGTAGATTCACTGAGGTAGACGGATCTGATTCGAGCAAGATCGTCGATGCAAGGAGGGATTCCTTGGACCCGCGTTACGACACAGCGCTTGAATACGACATCACGCTCGGGGCGGATGACATCGATGGAGTCATCCCTGAAGCGCTGCGCGGAGTGATCTTCCGCAACGGCCCAGCCGACTTCCGAACGGCTGAGCACGAGTTCGACGGCGACGGAATGGTGCGCAAGCTGACGATTGGACCTGATGGTTCGGTCGCGTTCCAGAGCCGCTACGTCGAAACCGTGAAGCGTCAGGTCGAAGCCGGTTCACCAACTCCCAAGGTGCGCGGCTTCGGGACACAAATTCCTGGTGGGCCGCTGCACAACATGGCGGCTGCGCGGGAGCGAGGGAACGCAGCAAACACATCTGTGATGCTGCACGGAGATTGCCTGCTGACGCTCTGGGAGGCGGGCAAGCCTTATCAGCTCGACCCCGTCGAC
>JBAYVO010000098.1:0-7847 GCA_041674545.1 Candidatus Nanopelagicales bacterium
AGGACCGTCCATCGGAATCACTACTACATGACTTGGTCGATCCATCGCACACGCAATACCCGCCAGGCTTTCACGCAATTCGGCGTAGTTGTCAAGAGCTACTGCAGCATCGCACTGACGATCACGCGCGCGGTTCCAAAGGCGCTCATCGAGGCCAGGCCATAAGCGACCCGGCAGTGCTCTCCCTCGTTGCAAACAACCAGAAAGCGATGGCACGTTTGCCAGCTTAACCTCTGTGTTGTGAAGAGCTGACCGCGGTGCTGGTGTCGCACGGCACAATGGAATATTCTGAGGCAGGCCTCAACAAGCGTTGCACACCAGTTGTTTTGACTGCTGTCCTCCATGAGTTCACAATGGTTGCGCTTCACCGTTGGGAACAGTTCCCAGCCGAACCTGGCCTCACTGCAGGGTGCTGGATCTTAAATTCATTTGATTTCACCATTACGGCGTTGAGACCTCATTTTGCGATCGATGAGTTTCCACGCTCCAAGACGATTGACATTGGTACGTCCCCTGGTGCTGGCTATTGACTCTTCAGGTGTTGTTACCTGCACTTCTGGCCGTCGCTGGTGGATGTCAACCAGGTTCATGGGCACTCACCGAAGTAGCGGCGGTCGGCATTCAGCTTTCCGTCTCCTGGTTGCCAGGAATATCACAGCAACCAGGTGACGGTCAGTCTCGCTACTGCGGGCTGCTCTGTTCATTGATGATCACGCGTCGAAGGATCCGTTTCGTGCAAGCTGCGCACATTCCCGCGCATGTGCGATACCGGAATAAATATGCGCGTCGCTCGCTCAGAATTTCTCCCAGAAGCTTCTCGAATAAATGCCAGATGAGTTGAATTTCGTAGGCTCTTCTCGAAATACCCCGGACTCAATATCTTGAATGTTACCAATGTATGTTGTCCCACAAATTTCGAGAGAGTGGATGGTGGGGGTGGCTGGATCGAGGCTGAGTACCCGGGCCAGCGACTCCGTGCAGACCCTCAATCCGGGCTACTTCGCCATCGTCATGGCCACAGGCATCATCTCGGTAGGCATGACGTCGGTGGGCATGCCCGCGATCTCGGCGGTGCTACTCAGCGTGGCGGTAGTTGCCTACGTGACCCTGGTCGTGCTGTTCATCTGGCGCATAGCCCGGTTCCGCTCCGACATTCGGGCCGACTTCGCCTCGCCAGCGCGCGCGTTCTCCTTCTTCACCTTCGTAGCGGCGTCAGGCGTCCTTGGGACTCGCCTACTTCTGGGAAGCCAGACGCCTCTGGCAGTACTCATGCTCGCAATCGCTGCCGTCGCATGGCTAGTCCTCGGATACGTCATTCCGTGGAGCATCGTCGTAGCCCCTCGCCCGCGCCCTCGCGCCGTCCTCGCTGAGGCGAACGGAACCTGGTTCATCTGGGCCGTCGGCAGCCAGTCGGTCGCCGTGCTGGCAGCCACGTTGGAGCCTGTTGCCTCGATAGCCCAGCGCGAACTTGCACTTGTGGCCGTGTTCTCGTGGTCCGTAGGCGCGGTGCTTTACGCGTATGCGGGCGTCTGCGTGGGAATCCGCCTCCTGATCCATCCCGTACGGCCCACAGATATCGGCCCGCAGTACTGGGTGGCGATGGGAGCGACCGCGATCACCGTCCTGGCCGGCGCTCGGATCGTGGAGATGGCCGATGCACCCATGACGCATGCTGCCCGCGGCCTAGTGGGCGGGCTCTCCATCGTGTTCTGGTGCTTTGGCACATGGTTAGTACCGGCCCTTCTCGGTGCCGGCTGGTGGCGGCACATCAGACATGGGATTCCCCTGCGTTATGAAGCCTCGTTGTGGAGCATGATCTTCCCGCTCGGCATGTACGGCGTCGCGAGCATCAATCTCGGCGAGGCAGATGCGCTTCCGATCATCGAGTTCATCGGTCGATGCGAGATCTGGCTGGCCTTGGCGGCCTGGGCTCTTGTCATCTACGGGTTGCTAGTTAACTTCGTCCGCTCAGTCGTTCTCGCGCCTGAAGAGCATCGTGAAACCAGTAGCCGGTCGGGCGGCTAGATCTCGTGCAGGACAGACCCCAATTAGCAGGACATGTCACGATCTAATTAGAGCGGAGAGCAAGTGAGCCACGGGAACGTGAACGGCACGCAAGCTGGTGCGTCAAGGCCAATCGGTCCTAGCGCATCCGGTACGAAGGCGAGTCCAGGACTGATGCTGACGCTGGCCACAGTCGGGTTCGGTCTCAACTTCTGGGCTTGGGCACTGCTCAGCCCGCTGGCGCCTGGGTTGCGCGAGGAGCTGGGACTGACGTCCTTCCAGCAGGCACTCGTCGTGGCAGTACCCGTCATCGTGGGCTCCGTTGGCCGTATCCCAGTAGGAGCCCTCACCGACAAGTACGGGGCTCGCGTCATGTTCCCGCTGATATCGGTGCTGACCGTCATCCCGGTCCTCTACCTCGGTCTCGCGGGGCAGTCCTCTCTGACTGCCCTCCTGATCGGAGGCTTCTTCCTTGGCATCGGGGGAACGACTTTTGCAGTGGGCGTGCCGTTCGTCAGTGCCTGGTATCCGCCGCAGCGACGCGGGCTAGCGATCGGAGTATTCGGTGTTGGCATGGGCGGCACAGCGATCAGCGCAGTGACCACGCTGAAGCTGGCCGAGAATTACGGCTCGGCAGTGCCGTTCATCGTCGTAGCGATCGTGCTCGGGTTGTACGCCGTCGTCGCCGCAGTCGTGTTGCGCGATCCTCCGGGGCGCCAACGCTCCGGTGTCCCGCTCGGCAAGCAGCTTGTCGCGACATCGAAACTCGCCATAACCTGGCAGGCTGCGGCTCTCTACGCCTTGCTCTTTGGAGGCTACGTCGCCTTCTCGGTGTATCTGCCCACGTATCTGCAAAGCGGTTACTTCCTGGTGCCCACGGACGCGTCCAACAGGATGGCCGGATTTGTCGTAGTGGCCGTGCTGATGCGACCGGTGGGTGGGTGGCTATCCGATCAATTGGGTCCGGCCGTCGTACTCGCGGGATGCCTGGCCGTGGTGACTGCAGGTGCGCTTGTCCAGGCTTTCACCCCGCCCCTCGTTCCGCTCGGCACGATCGCCTTCTTGACCATGGCGGCAGCCCTGGGAGCCGGTAGCGGAGCGACATTCGCGCTCGTAGCTCTTCTTGCGCCAGCGGACAAGGTTGGTTCGGTCACGGGCTTCGTCGGTGCCGCTGGCGGCCTCGGCGGGTTCTTGCCGCCCCTTCTGATGGGCACCCTGCATGGCCTGTTCGGCTCATTCGGCCTCGGCCTAGGCCTCCTAGCCCTCGCCGCGGCCGGGCTACTGGTATTTACCCTTACGAAAGTTCGCGCCGAGGCCAACGAAGTCAGGGCAACCACCGCCGAGTAACCGCTCTGATACAGCTACGGCCTAGACGGGGCTGGCAGGCGCTCTGAGATCGACCTATCCTGCCCACGACTCAGACATGTCCCACGATCAACCATCGCCGCAGAGTCATTCTTCCGGTCAGGGCAGGTCGGACTGGGTACGGTCCCGTCCACGATGGTCAGACAGCACCTGAAGTGCACCTCAGCCAGTTGATGACATTGCGAGCAGTCCACCCGTCGGGAAACTGTTGGAAGAGTCGGCGGGGTCCTTCTAGGTTGGTGCCGAGGGTGACTAGCGAGGGCTCCTGGTATCCATCCGTTCGGTGCTGGCCGATGCCCACTGTGGCGGAGAGCCCGTTGCACACGCAGACCCGACCGATGGTTTCCTCAGCCTGGCCACCCTTGCGCACGTACATGTGCTCGGGCTCAGCTGCGCATCGGTAGCCGAGCGAACCGTCGTCCTTGGCGTATACCGAGCGAAGGAAACTGAGATCGCACTGGCGGGCTCTGTCCGCGTAGACAACGGGATCGGTGATGGTGCCGGCGAGTTCAACAACCTTGAACGGGAACCCGGTGGGGGATGCCACAGCGCTGGTGCGCACAGCCAGCGCATCGGTGTCGATGGAGGCCAGCAGGCGGCGGCGCAGGTCCGGACGCATTCCGGATTCCTCTGCGAGAGCGAACACCGTGCCAGCTTGGATGCCGCGAGCGCCGAGATCCCGGGCGGCGATCATGCCCTCTGGGGTCCCGAAGCCGCCGGCAAGCCAGAAGGGAAGTCCGAGAGCCACGAACTTGGCTGGGTCCGGCTCGTCACGCGGGCCAAAGACGACATCCCCATACTCGTCAACCTCTGGTCGACGCGGCGGGGCATTGTGACCGCCAGCCGGTGAAGCTTCGACGACGAAGCCATCGGGCCGAATTGACTCCTCTCTGGCTAGGTAAGTCGCCAGCACGTGGGAGGACACGATGGCCAGGAATACCGGCCGGTTTAGTAGCGGCAGCGACCGGCCAAGGAGGTCCGCTGGATCCAGTGTGACGGCATGCTGGCCGTCCGGAGCGCCTGCGACATCGATGTCGTAAGCGATGGCCTTACCGGCCGCGAGGGAACTCAGCGTGCTAGGCAACTTGCGCGGGACGCCCGCTCCTACGAGGACTACATCGACATCGGCAAGCATTGCGCCGAACACCGTTGAGGGGACGGCCATCTGGATCTTTTCGAGCAGGTTGATACCGACCAAGCCAGTGTGACCCTCCTTCGCGAGCCATACCTCAGCGAAGGCGCCGAGTACAGCCAGTTCGAGTGAGGTTCGCTGTGGCTTCACGATCAGACGCGGTATCGGGCGGTAGGACGTGCCGCTGGCTAGGCCGCCGGGAACGTAATAACGGGCAAGTGCTCGGTCGGCCATCGACTGGTCGGGGAAGTGCGCAAGTGCCCTTTGGTAATGACCGCCAGTGTCGCCATCCTGAAGCCGCCGGGCAAGGACCAAGTCCATAGCCGTTCCCGAGACGACTCCTAACTGCCCGGCGCACGCAACCTCGCGGGCCAGTCTCCAGGACGAGATCTGCACACCCATACCGCCCTGGATGATGGGTGGTATGTGCGTGATGTCGGTCATCAGGTCTCCTTTGTCGGCAACGTCCCTACGCTACCGTAACTTACGGTAGCGTAGGGAGCGCGACCTGCGGCTCGTCTGGCTTATTTGAATACTCGTACTGATGCACGTCACCTGCGTAGCACGTCCAGCGAAGCGCACAGATGAGGCATTTCACAACTGCCTTGTGTTGAAAGACGAAATGAAACAGGGTGTGCGCACCGCAAAATGTTCGCGGCGCGCACACCCTGTTTGAGGGGAAGACTACTTAACAACCTTGCCTGTGGCGACATTTACAAATTGCCCACATGTTGGCTTGGCATCTGCCACGAGAGTGTTTCCCTTAGCGGTGTTGAACCATGAGCACCTGGCCGGGTCGCCATTAGGCGTGAGGCCTGGCCGGTAGCTGAGCGGAGCCGGAAGCATTCCCTTGCCGTCGAAATTGTTCACCAGACGAAGCTTTTCGATGAAGTTCGTGCGCGTCAGACATGAACCGGCTTCTTTCAATCCGCGAATGAACAACTCAGCCGAAACGAATCCGACTGGCGCGATCGCTGAGTACGGATTGAGCCCTCCGGCCTTCATTCCGTTGACGTACGTCTTTACCGATCGTCGATTTACTGTTGGTGGCACTGTTCCGTATGTCGTGCCAACCACGCCTTCAAGCGCGCCCCCAGTCTTTTGGACCACGCCCGGGTCAACTAATCCGACAAACATGGTGACCTTTGGCGTGTAGCCCTGATTGCGGAAGGCTTGTGCCAGTGATACGCCGCCGTCGACGTAGACGTTCTCAAGTACGCCATCTGCGCCCGAAGCCTTGACCCGAAGTGCAGTTGACGTTGCGTCGTAACTTCCGGTCGGCAAGTCGGACAGCCGCAGTACCTTAGTCAAGCCTTCAAGAGGCAGCGTGACCTCAAAAGCGTTGTTACTGAGATTCGCTGCTGGGGTAGTGTGATTCAAAACCGCGATCTTCGAGGCGCCACCTTCCTTTAGGCGCAAGGCATTCGACGTCGTCGTCACCGTGGGGTCTGAAGCACCTGTTGCCCCGAAGACATTCCGGTCACTTCCAAACGGCGGTTGGTTCCCCAAACCCGTCACTGGAAGGTTTTCGCGTTTGAATATCGGGTACATCGTGTCGTTGATTCCAGCCGACACGACACCAAAGACGTCATCCCCTTGCACCGCCTTGGTAGCGACGGTCGTCTGCATAGCCCCACTGCCTTGATCGTCATACACGATGGTTTGGAACTTACGACCGTTCACTCCGCCCTTGGCGTTCTCTTGATCGAATCGAAGCTGCACAGCCTTGTCGAAGTCGGCAAAACTCGCACGAGCCGGACCTGTCTTTGGATAGACAATGCCGACCTTCACGGAAGTTGGGGTCACCCCGTGCTCGGTCGGGCAGACTGCTTTCGGCTTTGGCGAGGATTTAGCCGTGGGCGCAGCCGTACTCATCGGGACCACCGCGACGGCCAAGACCATAGCCGCGCCAATTCCGCCCGCGACAATCGACGCGCTGCGTCGACGGGTCGTATGTGTGCGTTTCATTTCATATTCCTTTCGGTGCGTGGCCACCCAATCCGGGTAGTCGCGGCGTCAATTCGTCAACACAAGCCGCGTGGACGATCCATGCGAGTCGGAGATCCGTGAAAAGGACGATTTCAAAGGGGCAAGAATCCGAGTTCTCTCGCTGTTCAATCTCGCCTTTTCCACGAAAACGACATTAACTCGAAACAATTATGAATACTAGACTTAATGAATTATTTACTTAATATCTGTGGTAGAAATTGCACATGGCGAAAAGTTCGGTCAGCCCAACCAGACGAGAGGCCATTAGGTCTGCGCTCACCCAATCGAGCGATCCAATGACGGTCGAAGCGATCTGCGAGCTCACTGGCCTTCGCCCCAACTCGGTCCGACGTGACCTCGAAGTACTCATTGCTGGCAAAACCGTCTCCCGAGAATCCGCCAACACTCGACGGCCAGGTCGACCAAGTTGGCTTTATCGGCTTGTTGAGCCCCCCGCCTCGCCTTTCCTAGCACTCGCGGAAGCGCTGAGCGCTGAGCTCTCACACAGCAGTGACCCTTCAATGTCCGCGCGCATGGCGGAACGCTGGACTCAATCCCTGCCTGCCCTGAGTCCTTCCGACTCCCCTGACGAAGCCGTCGAGGAAGTCAGTGAAGCACTCAACCGACTCGGGTTCGTCGCCGCCGGAAGTCAACTGGGTGACTCGATCGCGGTCACCTCATGTCAATACACGAAGCTCGTGGGCAAGAATCCGGCTATCTGCCAGATTCACTTCGCGCTCGTGGAGCGTCTCTTGCAACAAACAGAACAACCCGTGACAGCCCAGTCGTTGGATGTCTCAGTGCGACCAGGCGTCTGCGTCGTCCACCTGAACCGCTCAGATCTCGTACCGGAACACATCATCACCCACAAAGAAGTCGACACCAGTCCCGAAGGGAACGCACCGTGACCGTCACCGAGGATTCGAGCAGCGCGACATCAGAGTTTCTCGTGCGGGCTGGGCGCTTTTTCACTCCTGGAACGGTCTCCACCGACTTACGCACTGTGACAAAAATCGGTGGACGCGATGGCGATATTTTCTACCGTGATCGCTGGAGTCACGACAAAGTTGTGCGCAGTACTCACGGCGTGAACTGCACAGGGTCATGTTCGTGGAAGGTGTACGTGAAAGACGGCATCATCACTTGGGAGACTCAGCAAACGGACTACCCCTCGGTCGGTCCTGACAGTCCAGAATATGAGCCACGTGGCTGTCCTCGCGGCGCGGCGTTCTCTTGGTACACCTACTCCCCGACACGCGTCCGCTACCCATATGTGCGCGGGGTGTTGTTGGAGGCCTATCGGGCGGCAAAACTCTCCAATCCCGATCCCGTGGACGCGTGGGCAGCTGTTGTCGGC
>JBAYVO010000099.1:0-7820 GCA_041674545.1 Candidatus Nanopelagicales bacterium
ATGTACTCGGCGAAGTCTGCCGGGGGCTCGACGGCTGTCTGGTACGACGCAGCGATGCACGAGGAGACCGCGTACCGACTGCGGATCCAGGACGGCCTGCGGCGAGCCCTCGAAGAGAGCGCCTTTGAACTCCACTACCAACCGATTGTCGAATTGCCCAGTGGCAACGTTGTGGGTGCCGAGGCGCTACTTCGATGGGAAGACACGAAGCTCGGACGGATGTTCCCCGACGTGTTCATCCCGATTGCGGAAGGGTCAGGAATCAGCGCCGAAATCGACGAGTGGGTAATCCGCGAGGCATGCCAGCAGTTGCGTACCTGGTGGGATGCCGGCGTGAACATCGGTCAAATCAGCGTGAACGTCTCCCGACGTCAACTTGGTGCCAGCTTTGCGGAAGTCGTCAGACGTGCGTTGGAAGACTTTGGCGTACCCGCGCGTGGACTGTGTATTGAGGTCACCGAAAGTGCGGTGGTCGGTGATGCTGAGCAAGCACGGCACGCGTTGATAGAGATTCGCCGACTTGGTGTGTGTGTTGCGCTCGACGACTTCGGGACGGGGGAGTCCTCACTCTCGCAACTATCAACACTTCCCGTCGATCGCGTGAAGATTGACAAATCGTTTGTTATGCCGTCCTCCGTTGACGACGACGCCCTGCGGTTGCTTGAATCGATCGTCGGCGTCTGCCGCACGATCGGCATGCCGATCGTGGCTGAGGGAGTCGAAGACCAGGCCGCGGTGGCGAATCTGACGGCCATGGGAGTTGACCTTGCTCAGGGCTACCATTTTCACAGACCATTGCCTGCGGCCGAGATTCCTACCGTGGTGTCGAGTCCCGTTCCGTCCCCACGCTTGAGTGGGGACGACGTGGCGACGCAGAACAGCGATGCCGAGCTTGGGAATGTGATCTACCGAAAGTTCGGGTAGCTGCAGCGTGTTCGGCTTGGCGAGTCCGTTTCGCTACTTGATCACTTCAAACTCGTATCCGATGAAGAGACCCGTCGCGCTGATCCCAGGGGTGGTGAGCAGTAGGGCTTCGAGAGCACCAGGTTCGATGGTTCCATCTGTCGTCAGATCCATGACGAGACTGCCCTGTTCGTCGATGACTCCGCCGTCTTTGCCCTTTGCCGGCCTGACCTGCGGCTCAACGCCAGTTGCCTCACGTACTCGCTGGCGAACGAGGTTCGCAGCCTCTGGAACCACCGCGATCGGCACCCCGAAGTTGGTTCCGAGCCGCGGCACAAACTTCGAGTCATCGACCAAGACAATTCGGCGAGCAGCGGCCGCGAAGACCAATTGTTCGCGTACGAATGCCCCGCCCCGCCCTTTGATCATGTTGTTGTTTGGATCCACTTCATCTGCGCCGTCAAAGCACCAGTCTGGACGCGCGTCAATGAGAGAAGTGATCGGCAAACCAAGCGCCGCGGCGTATGACTCAATCTCAAGCGAGGTTGGAACGCAACGAATGGATAAGCCATCGGACTTCACCCTTTCCGCAAGGGCAAGCAGGGCCAGGAAACTCGTGGAACCAGAGCCGATCCCAATGACGTGGCCGTCTTGAGCGCGGGCGGCAAGCCGGTCAGCGATCGCACGCTTGGCTTCCTCGTTTGAGATTGGCTCATTCCACGTTGGAGTTTGCTGGCCGTCCCACTTCATCGGTTAAGTCCTTCGGATCCGTCGTACATTGCCTATTCGGTCACGCCAGCCTAGAGAAGCGATCGGTGACCTGCACTCTGAGTGGGCGCAATTGCACGCGATGAGGTTGGCAAGGTCGTCGCTGCGTGGTCGAATGTCGATGTGGAACCTCGCGAGTACATCGAATTCGATGCAATGGGACTTGCCGAACTCGTTCGCAAGAAGCGGGCCAGTCCGCGGGAGTTGGTTGACGCCGCGCTCTCGCGCGCCGACGCGTTGAACTCTGACCTCAACGCGCTTGTGGTTCGACGCGATCACAGTGTTCGGGAAGAGGCCGGGGGCAACGTGCGAGGCCCACTCGCGGGAGTGCCATTCCTGGTGAAAGACATGGACGGTGTGTTGGCAAACGAACCGAACACATCCTCGAGTCGGTCGCTAGAGCAATGGAGGCCAAGTACTGACTCCGAATTGTTCGCGCGATACAAGGACGCGGGGCTGCTCATTATTGGGAAGACTAATGCCCCGGAGTTCGGAATTCTGGGCGTCACGGAATCAGAATTGCGCGGACCGTGCCGGAACCCGTGGAACCCGCTACACACTCCGGGAGGTTCGTCGGGTGGTTCGGCGGCAGCGGTTGCGGCTCGGATTGTTCCTGCCGCCCACGCTGGCGACGGTGGTGGATCGATCCGCATCCCCGCATCGGCCTGCGGCCTCTTTGGACTGAAGCCAACACGCGGCCGCCAACCGTTGGGACCCTTCGCTGGAGAAGGCTGGGGAGGTCTCGTGGTCCCGCACGTAGTGAGCCGCACTGTGAGGGACAGTGCCGCACTGCTCGACGTCACCCACGGTGCCGACCTTGGTGCACCCTACGCAGCACCACCGGCTCCTAGATCCTTCTTGCTGGACTCCCTGCGCGCGCCTGGAAAGTTGAAGATCGGATTCTCCACTCAAGCGATGCTGGGATCGCAGGTGCACCCTGACTGTGTGACGGCGGTCGAAGATGCAGCGCTCCTTTTGCGCTCCCTCGGGCACGAAGTGGTTGAGCTCGACCTACCCCTCGATCGGGACGAACTCGCCTTGGCCTATCTGACTCAGGTCGCGGCCAGCGTCGCGATTGATGTCCGCGACACGGAGGCGAAGACTGGTGTTGCTCCCCGGCCGGACATGTTCGAGCTCCCGACGTGGTTCTTGAAGCAGGTCGGGGACGAACTCAGTGCGGCGCACCTGCAGTCGGCACGCGATACGTTCCAACGACTGGGTCGAAATGTTGCCGCGTTCTATGAAGGACATAGCCTCGATCTGCATCTATCGGCCACGATGGCGTTTCCACCCGTTCGGGTCGGTGAACTCTCGCTGAGTGCTCTGCAACGTGGCGCCCTATCCGCGTTGCGCAGGGCATCGACCGGGCGCGTTCTTCGCACCGTGCTCGAACAGATGTCGTCTGAGTCGCTTGCGAAGACGCCAAACACCCAGGTGTTCAACATGACTGGTCAGCCAGCGATGAATGTGCCGCTGTGGTGGAACGATGAGGGCCTCCCGATCGGCGTGCAACTCGCCGGGCGATTCGGTGACGAGAAGCGTATGTTCCGGCTCGCCACACAACTGGAGCTCGCACGCCCATGGGCACAGAAGATCCCGACGCTGGCACTCGTCTGATGCTGCGCTAGACCTTGGTGAACAGAAGGTCGTTGATCGCGTGGCCGAGGCGAAGCCCTCGGCTTTCGAACCGTGTGACTGGGCGCCAGTCAGGTCGCGGTGAGAAGCCTTCGGAGGTGTTGCGCAACGTAGGCTCGTTGCTCAGGACTTCCAGCATCTGGTCTGCGTAGTTTTGCCAGTCGGTCGCAAGGTGCAGCGTTGCGCCAGACTTCAGTTTAGAACTCGCGAGTGACACGAATTCGGGCTGAATGAGGCGTCGTTTGTGTTGGCGTTGCTTCGGCCACGGATCCGGAAAGTAGATCCGGATCCCGGCCAGCGCATCGTTCGGGATGTGGTCCCGGATGAGGGTCACTGCATCACATGCCGCAACTCGAACATTGCCAATGCCGTCGCGTTCGCAATCGCGAAGGATTACCCCAAGTCCGGGGGTGTGAACATCCACGGCCAAGATTGTTGTCTCTGGTGTTGCAGCGGCCATCGCAACCGTCGCATCGCCCATGCCACAGCCAATTTCGAGCACGATGTTAGCGTCGCCACGGAAGGTCTCTGCGAAGTTGAACCTGTCGTCGACGTCGATACCCCAGCGTGCCCACAGGCGGTCGATCGCTGACTTTGCGCTCGGTCGAATCCGACTACGTCGCGCGTGAAATGTCCGGATCGGTCGGTGCGACGCGTCCTCTGCGGTCTCGGCTAGGGGGTTGGTGTCGCTCGACGTGCTCATCCGCCAAGCCTACGGGCGAGACTCTTTGGCGACTGCGCCAACTACCGAGAAGTACCTGCCTACGCGGCGATCCGTAGTCGTTCGCGAACATCATCGGGAAGCGACAACGCTGCCAACGACCGCCACACTTCAAAGCTCTGTTTGCCAAGTCGCCCAGTGGTGTATGGGAGCCCAAACTCGACGCAGATTTCTTTGACCTGTGGCGCGATTTCCGCGTAGCGATTGCTCGGTAGGTCAGGGAACAAGTGGTGTTCGATTTGGTGGCTGAGATTTCCGCTCATCGTGTGGAATAGCGTACTTCCCTCGATGTTCGCCGAACCCATCAATTGCCGCAGGTACCACTCGCCCTTGGATTCACCCTCGATCTCTTCTTCGGTGAAGTATTCAACATCATCGGGGAAGTGCCCACAGAAAATGATCGTGTGCGTCCAAACGTTGCGGATGATGTTCGCGGTGAAGTTGGCGGTGAACGTCGTGGGTGCGCTGATTCCGGATAGCAGGGGGAAGGCGACGTAGTCCTTGAGCACCTGCGGCTTGACTTTGCCCCACAGTGACCGAAGTGCACGAATTCGTGGGTGGCCGGGCGCGTCCGTTTTCTTGATCTCTTCGAGCGTCGCGTCATACATCGAGATGCCATATTCAAAGAACAACGCAATCAGGACGTTTGTGCCGACCTGGAAGAGGTGATCCTTGCGCCATTCCTGGTCCGACGTCACTCTCAGGCGGCCGTATCCGACGTCCTTGTCCTTGCCAATGACGTTGGTCCACATGTGGTGCATGTCGTTGTGAGACTGCTTCCAATCGGCGGCACTGATCGCGTTGTCCCACTCCCACGTGGAGGAGTGAATCGTCGGATCGCGCATCCAATCCCACTGCCCGTGCATGATGTTGTGCCCGAGTTCCATGTTTTCAAGGATCTTGGCGGTCGCAAGTAGTCCAGTGCCCGCGAGCCAGGCTGGCGGAAGAATTGATGCCATCAATGTGGCACGGCCGCTGATCTCGAGGTAGCGGTGAATTCGAATCAGCCGGCGAATGTAGGCCGCGTCATCCGCTCCAAGATCACTCTCGATATCTGCCCGAATAGAGTCGAGTCGACGACCGATCTCGTCCACTTGTTCAGTTGTCAGCGTTCCAGTGATGCTGGCGTGGCGTTCACGATCATCGGTCAGGTCGATTGTCAGGTCTTCGATTGTTGCTGTCATTTCAAGTCCTTGGGTTCGTGTTGGATAGTGGGCCTTAGACGTCTAGTGCGACATCGCACGCGGCAGCGTTAATGCAGGTCTGGATAGGTTCACCGGGTTCGCCGTGTACCCGACCGGTTCGCAGGTCACGAACCTTCCCGGACTTGAGTGGGACGACACAGGTGTGGCAAATACCGATTCGGCAGCCACTGGGCATGAGCACCCCTGACGCTTCCCCGACGGACATCAGCGACTCATTTGCCGCAGCGTTCGACGTGCGTGAAGACGCTGTGAAGTTGGCGGTTCCGCCCTCGCCATCAACGACGAGCAGTTGGGTCTGAAATTGTTCGATCTTGAGTCGCTGGGTGAGACCTGCTTCACGCCACCACCCGTCCACGGCGGTCAGCATCGGTGCTGGACCGCACACGTAGGCGATCGATTGTTGCCAGTCGGGCTCGATCAGTGCCAGCGACGGTTGGTCTATTCGGCCTCGAATACCCGACTCCCAAGCGGTGAGCGTGAACCACGGCTTCGTGTCGGCGTAAGCCCGTAGTTCGGCCAACGCGACCATGTCGTCGAGCGATCGTGCTGAGTAGATCAGGTGCACTGAAGGTGGGTTCTCAGCTTGCGCGAGCGTGCGAATCATTGACAACAACGGGGTGATGCCACTGCCTCCGGCGATCAGCAAGAGCGGTTCTGCAGTGTGCTCAGGAAGGGTGAAGTCGCCGCTCGGGGGGTCCAGGAAGAGAACGTCCCCTGCCTTCGCATCATGGACTAGGTGGTCCGAGACTCCGCCGGAACCGGTTGCCTTCACGGTGATCTGCAGGGCTTGGGTTGGGCCTAGCGGTTCGGCGCCGGAGAGCGAGAACGTTCGCCAGTGTCGGACGCCGTTGAGGTCAACTCCCACCCCGATGTGCTGGCCTGCCTTGAACGCCGCAACGGCGCGTGCTGCGCGGACAACGATGGTGCTCGAGTCGCGCGACTCTGCTTCGACCGTCACGATGCGTCCGCGTAGGGAGCCTTGTGCCAACAGTGGGTCGATCAGGGTCAAGTAGTCATCGGGCAACAACGGACTCGTGAGACGTTGTGCCAGCGAGAGGATTCGCGTCATAGTGCAATTGTACCCAACCTACGGGCCCGTAACCTACGTTGCCGTAGATAATTCTGAGTCGGAGTCTCCTCAGCGTGATCGGCAGCCGGGAATGATCTTGAGCTAGCGATGAATTTCGTGCGGAATGCTGGTTGCTCGTGTGGGTTCGCCGCGGGCGAGTCGCGCCGATGGAGGTTGCGGATTCGCGTTAGCGTTTCCGCATGCTCTCGTCAGACGCCAGCAATCCGTGGACGCGCACGTTCTATCCCCGTGAGGGGGACGGTGTCGGCTTTGACCGGGTCGTCTTCTTCTCTGACGCCGTCTTTGCGATTGCATTGACTTTGATGGCAGTCGACATTGGGATTCCTGAGATCGAGGATCCGTCTTCGCCATCGCAGTTGTGGTCAGCGATCGGCGAGAAGGGCACGTTGATCGGTGGCTTTGCGGTCGCATTCTTCTGGGTTGCGATCTACTGGCGGGCCAATCATCGATTCACGAACGCCCTGTCAGGGATGAGCGCGCGATACATCGCCGTCATCGTGGTCTATCTCGGACTGGTGGCATTGTTGCCCTTCCCCGCCGGAATGCTCGGGGAGTACTGGATGAACCCGGTCGCGATCATCGTCTTTAGTGCCTACGCCGCAATGATCAGCACGATGGAGGTCATGCTCTTTGTGGTGGCTGATCGCGATGGCATGTTCATCGTGCCGATCAGTCGGAAATTCCGGCAAATGTCAATCCTGGGATCACTCACGCCAGTGGCTGCTTTTGTGGTTGCGATTCCCATTGCGTTCGTCTCGACGCTCGCCGCGATTGCTTCCTACGTCGTGCTCGCAGTGGCTCTTGGGATGGTCGTTAACAAGGTTTTCAACGCCAAAGCGCTCATGCAGAACCCGGCGGGCGGATAACTCGCTCGCCGGGTTTGCGTTTGAGAGTGTTATGCGTTCAGGGTCGCGTAGCCCTTGGTGCCGTGCGGTGTAAGCGCCAGAACCAACGCAACGATGTACCCGATGATTGTCCAACCGAGGAGCAGGTTGATTACGCCAATCGTTCCGGCGTTGGCTTTCCCGCGAGTTGCGGCGATGGCCCACGGCAACATGTAGAGAGCAGTGAGCACTGCGCAGATCCAGGCGATGATCGTCATGGTGGGGCGACTACGTTGATCAGAAAGTGCGACTGTGGCTGGTTGGGTGATGGTTGACATGTCGGTTCCAATGCTCGATGGCTTGTTGGTTACTACGGTCGTTATGCCATCCGAAGGCGAACGTCAAACCTCGTTGAGTGACCTGTACCCGATTGCGCGTGGCGGATTGACTCAGACGCCGCTTCTGGCGTCCGCGACACCGACCTAAAGCGGCTGACCGTCGAGCAGCTTGAGCATGCCCCGAGCGATCTCATGTTCGCCAAGCACCGATTCCGTCGCGCCGCATTCGTGTAAGTAGACAACCTCGCGATCAGAGTGAGCCCGTGCGTAGATGTGCAAGTCCGGGTTCGCGGCGTGTGCCGCCCGGATTGCTTCACCCGCCTGCACCGAGTTGGG
>JBAYVO010000100.1:0-7783 GCA_041674545.1 Candidatus Nanopelagicales bacterium
ACTCGTCGTCGTAATCAGATTGCGACTTGCTCACGGCGACACCCTAGGACTAAGGCAACGGTCGTTACCGTGTCACCGTGCAGATTGATCCTGACGGCGCCGCGACGACCCGCGAGTGGACCCCCGAACTTGGTTCACAGCACCCCGCTGGCCACGGTCCTATCACCTTCGTTTTGGCGCTGGACGGCGATGGGGACGACGCGATCATCACGTGGGCTGAACCTCGGTTGATCCCCCTGCACCGCGGAGTCGAGAAACTCTTCGAATCACGCGACTACCGGCAAGCGTTGATGCTTGCGGATCGCCATGAATGGCACAGCGCGTTCGGCTCAGAGCTCGGGTTAGCGCTCACCATCGAATCGATGTCGGGAATCACCGTTCCGCCGCGCGCCGTTTGGCTGCGTACCGCGATGGCTGAGTTGAGCCGCGCGATCCACCACCTGCGTTGGGTCGGCGAGACCATTGGTGAACTCGACCGTGAAGCGGCGGAAGGGGTGGCATTGCGGGATGTAGCCCGCCGATCACGCGAAGACCTCACGCAGTGTCATGAGGCGATATCCGGTGGGCGTCTGCATCCGATGCTCGTTGTTCCTGGTGGGGTGCGTGAGGACACCCCTGCAGGCTGGACTGACTTGCTTCGCGAAAATGCCTCAACCGCCACCGCCAGCATCGAGTCGCTGCGAGCGTGGGTCAACTCGAACGACCAACTCGGCGGGATCGGTGTGCTCACGCGAGCTGATGCGGTGGAGTTCGGGGTAACCGGTCCAGTCGGTCGAGCCAGTGGCGCCTCGCTCGATCTTCGATTCGACGACTCAAGCCTTGCTTACGCCGAACTCGTAGACGCCGGCGTCCTGCGGAGGGTGACCCGCGAATCGGGCGACGCGCGGGCTCGCATGGAGGTGCTGGTCGATGAGTTGGCAGTGAGTCTGGATTGCGTGACCGCCGCTGCCGATCGACTTGAAGCGGCTGAGAATTCCGGACCAATAAACGTGCGACTGCCACGGGCTGTGCGCGTGCCCGAAGGCAGCGGCTATGGATGGACCGAGAATCCCTCGGGCGTCAACGGCTGGCATCTGACCTCACGCGGTGGACCGATGCCCTACCGGCTCAAGATTCGCTCGGCCTCGTTCGCGAATGCCCAGGCGATGTGCGAAGCCGTGATCGGTGATCGTCTGACTACTCTGCCGACGACCCTGATGACGTTCCTGCTCGTCGGCGGCGACCTCGGCAAGTAGACCTCCCTCGTTTGGTAAACACGCCCGGCCAGCCGGGCGTGTTTACCAAACGAGGGAAGGGGGTCAGTCGCCGAGGGGGATTCGGACTTGCAAGCGTGCGCCGGAACGTACGGTGTTCACCAAACGGACTTCGTAGTCCGATTCCAGGAGTTCATTTAGGCGGGCCGCGACTGGATCGCGACTATCGCTAGCGGCGCCACGGAAGTTCGTTCCGCTCCCGTTGTCCTCGACGACCACCTCCACTGCGCCTTCGATCACGGACACTTGAGCATCGACCGCCGAGGCGTTCCCGTGTTTTGACGCGTTGACTACCCCCTCGCGCACGATCTCAGCGATGACCGGGGCGAGTTCGGCGTACTTGCCTTCGGTCACCGCGTGGTCCAGCGAGTACTCGATCGCGACGACACCACGCCATTCCGCTGAAATCGCTGCGAGCAGATCGGGTAGGCCCGTCAGCCCGTCAGCCCGCGTACTCAGTGAGTCGAGCTCCTCCTCAAGCCGTTGGAAGTCTGCCTGGACCTCTGTGAGCACCACCCGCAGGTCGACTTCGAGTGACGGATCCGTTGGGTCCCGTTCAAGTGCCTCTGCCGCTAGGTCGATCCGAACCGAATCCGCGACGAGGCGGCCCTGGACTTGACCGTGCAACGCAACGCCCACGCTCCGTCTGATCGCAGTCTGTGCATCGCGGAGTCCGCTAGTCTCGATGTCGATTGAAGAGACCGTCGCCTGTAGCGACCGGGTCGTTCGATCAAGCTGAATCATCGCGGCGGCGACCAACCCAATCAGTCCAACAAAGACCAGTTCAGCGATTGTCACAGCCACAACTGACGCCACAACGGTTTGTCGGTCTGTTGCAAATTGGAGTGGGTTTGCTACGACCAAACCCGTCAACATTCCGCACGCAACCGTGAGCGCGATCCAACTTGTGATGCGCGCTGACCTCGAGCGCCGCCCACCCACAGAGTGAATGCGTTGCGCGCCGAGTAGTAGCACAGAGTTCACAGCCATGGCCGCTGCCGTCAAAGCCAATCCAGCGGGCCCAAAGCGATTGATCAGCGAGCCCACCATCGATAGCCCTATCAAACCTGACGTGAGCAGCGGTTGGAACGGGCGGACTGTGGCAGCTACGTCGATCAGCGATCGCCGACGCAGTCTGAGCACCGCTTCACCCTGATGATTCGGCGGCGTCTGCTCCGCCGGTTTGGGTTGCGCAACCAAGGCTCGGCCAAGCTGGCGGACAGCCATGCTCGCCTCGCCACGAACCGAGGCCGCAAGCTGATGCAGTTCGGCCGGATCTGGGTGCGCCGATGCCGCGCTGGCTATCCGCCCGGCGATCGTTGTGAGCGCAGGTGCGACGGTCTCGCGAACGAGTCGGTCTACCTCACGCCTCGTCGAACGGAGTTCAGCGCGGGCATTTGACCTGAGCTGTGTGAGTCGATTCGCTTCCTCGTGGAGTTGGCGAATGAGTTGCTGCTGGTGGGCGAGCCCGTTGCTCACGAATGCAACCAACGAGAGCAACAGGACGGTAACCAGAATGGACTGCAGTGTTCGACCGAGTGGATTGGCACTGTTCGCAAGTAGGCCCACACTCGCGCCTCCCAACAACCCGAAGCTGCGGAATAGTCCGGCAAGTGCGAAAGTGCCAAAGACCAGCACCGCAGGGGCGCGATCGGTGTAGGTGCGACGCAGGTACCACGCCATCGATAGCAGAAGGGTGATGCTGAGAACAGCGGAAATCGCAGCAGCCACTATTCCGCCACCGGTCAGGGACTGCTCGGTGGCGATCGCGCGGAGGATGTTGATCAGGTTCGAAATTACAACCAAGACGATCGACGCGACTGGCGATATCGCGCGCGGCCCACAAATGCGGGCTATCACCCCTCGACTTGAATCTCGGATTCTTGACCGCAACCGCTAGCCAACCGTCACTTGCGAGTTGTTGTACATGTTGATCGCTGCTACCCGCGGGTTGATCGAGTCGTCACCCTTCAACCCGAGCGTGGTGTAGATCCGTTGAATCATGTTTTCGACCGTACGGACGCTGCAGTCTCGGGTCTTGGCGATCTCACTGTTGGACAGGCCCTGGGCCATCAACTGCAAGACGTGGGCTTGGTCCCGGCTGATCGTTGGCGTAGTTCCGGAATTTGAGCGCGTACCTCCCTGGGCAGCCAGACAGTTCTCGATCGCGCGACTCAATACATCGACGGACGTCAGATCATCCTTCATCACGTGGACGCGACGATCGCTTGGTGGCAATGGGCGTGGGTCGACTAGCTGCGTTGACCTGTGTGCGCTGAGCACAACGACGCCGACCCAGCTTGCGTTGTCGTTGACCCACCGGATCAAGTGGGTACCGGGCGGTCCCGTCCCGAGGTCTAGATCGACCACTACAAGGTCCGGGTCGTGCGCCTGAATTTCGTCTATGCCCTCGCCAACTGTCGCTGCAGTTGTCACATCGAACCCGAGTCCGGACAGCAGTGATGTGAGCAGGGTCCGCGACATCGCCTCGTCTTCGACGACCACGGCCGTGCGACGCACGCTGAACATGAGCGTGATTCTGGCAGCGTGGTGGGCGATCGTCTAGTTAGCAGCTGGTCAGCGTCCGCTGCACGCCCGTGGGAGCAATTGCGCCAATCGAGTGGGCACGCATGTCTGAGTCGTGAGTATTTCTACCTACATCCGCTACCTCGGTCAAAGGTGTCGCCCTAGCGTGGGAACTGCGCATGAGGCATGCGCAGGAAGTGAACGACGACATGTGGCGCCAGGGCAAGAACGGAATGCGGCGTGGTGTGCGCACGAGCACCCACATCGGGCTCGTTGGCGCGCTCACGGCATCGGCCATTGTTGCGGTTCCGATCATCGTTGCGACCTCCGCGGCCGCTGATGCAAGTGGCGCGTGCCCAACCTTCACCGGCTCAACCACCACCGAATACACCACTGCGGGCGACTTCACCTTCAACGTCCCCGCGACCGCTTCGCTTGTCTGCGTCGAGGCCGTGGGCGGTCGTGGTGGCAGTGGGTCTCTCACTGGCACTCCAGGGCTCGCCGGTTTCGCTGGCGGAGCATTCCCAGTCACGGCGTCATCAACCCTTGCGGTGCAGGTTGCGGGGAACGCGTCCGGCTCGACCGGCGGAGCCAACGGCGGCGGTCGAGGTAACACCGCTGCCAATTTTGTCGGCGGTGGGGGCGGCGGCGCAAGTCAGGTCAAATCTGGAACAACACCTTGGCTCGTCGCGGCGGGCGGCGCAGGTGGCGGTCAGTTCGCCGGCGGTAGCGGCGGCAATCAAACTCCGGTCGCGGTCAGTGGCCTCGGCACAATCGCACCAGGTTCCGGCGGTTTGTCATCTGCTTCTCAGGGGGGAACAGTTGGCGCAGCCGGTACGTCCGCAAAGGGTGGAGACGGCGGCAAAGGCACGAAGCTCGGAGATTGGGGCGGCGGAGGCGGCGGAGGCGGCAACGGCGGCGGCGGAGGCGGCGGAGGCGGGAGCCTTGCCAGCCCCGCAACAAATCCCGCAGGAGGTGTCGGCGGAACTGCCGCCGCGGGAGGTAGCGGAACAACCGCGGCCGGAGCGGGCGGGCCTGGTGGCGGAATGTACTCAGCCGGAACCGTTGGTGCCGGTGCCAACGGCACGGGCAACCAAGTGTCGGCCGGCGGGGCCGGGTACGGCGGAGGCGGAGGCGGAGGCGCAGGCCGCAGTTCAGGGGGTGGCGGTTCGAGTTTCGTGAAGAACACTGCAGTGAGTTCCAGCGTGAGCTTCGCATCTGCCGCAGCCGACAGCACGCCCTACGTAAACATCACGACCTACACGCTGTACAGCGACTTGGCCAGTTACGATTTTGGAGACCAAGCTGTCCCCAGCACGACCACGCAAGCGTTCACGATCACAAATGCAACGGCCTCGAGCACGACAATCGGTACTGTCTCGATCGGCGGTGCGGGCGCGTCACAATTCGACCTGAGCGGTGGCTCGGACACGTGCTCCAATCAGACGCTCGCATCCGGTTCCACCTGCACGGTCAGCGCATCGTTCGTCCCGACAGCAGCAGGCGAACACGCTGGTGAACTTCAGGTACCCAGCGGCGCAGGCAACATTGCGATTCCACTCACTGGCACCGGTCTCGGGCCGAACGCGTCGCCGTCCCCCTCGGATTTCGACTTCGGACCGAACAACGTAGGGACCACCACACCTGAGACGTTCACGATCACCAACTCCGGCACGGAGGCGCTGTCGGTCTCGAGTGTGGTGCTGACGGGTTCCGACGCAGGTGAGTTCAGCCTCGGAGCTGACACCTGCACGGGTATGCCCGTCGCAGCCGACGCGCAATGCACCATCGTGGCCAACTTCGTGCCAACAGCCACCGGTGCAAAGAGCGCCTCTGTGAGCATCACAAGTGACGATCCTGCGAGTCCGACGAATATCCCGGTCACAGGTATCGGCACGAATCCTGGGTTTGCTGCGAGCCCCGACGCGAAGGACTACGGCTCGGCGAACACGGGCACCACCACCACGCAAACATTCACGATCACCAACAACGGACCGGACCCGTTGGCCATTTCGGCGATTGCGTTGACCGGAGACGATCCCGGCCAGTTCGCATTGCCGGGTGGTGCGGCCGATACCTGCACTGGACAGACCCTCGCTGCGCGAGCGACGTGCACAGTGGACGCGAACTTTGTGCCGACAACGACCGGCAGCAAATCCGCTGACCTGGCCTTCACCGACGACGGCGGCAACCACACCATTGCGTTGAGTGGAACGGGGACTGCACCGGGGTTCTCCGCGTCCCCGGCATCGAAGGACTACGGGTCAGCGAACACCGGAACCAACACGCCACAAACCTTCACGATCACCAACAACGGTGACGGGCCACTGACCATCTCGACGGTGATGCTGACCGGCGATGACACCGACCAGTTCTCCATCACCACCGGCGTCACCAACACCTGCGCCGGGCAAACCATCGCCGCCTCAGCCACCTGCACCGTCGAAGCGAACTTCGCACCCACCACCACCGGCGCCGCGGCGGCGGAGCTCGCGTTCACTGACAACGCGGGGAACCACACCATCGCGTTGAGTGGAACCGGCACTGAACCTGGATTCTCCGCGTCCCCGGCATCGAAGGACTACGGCTCGGCGAGCACCGGAACCACCACGACACAAACCTTCACCATCACCAACAACGGCGACGGACCACTGACCATCAATGCTGTCGGGATCACCGGAACGAACGCCAACCAATTCACGCTGACCGGCGGAGCGTCCGACACCTGCACCGGCCAAACCATCGCCGCCTCAGCCGCCTGCACCGTCGAAGCGAACTTCGTTCCAACTGTGACCGGCGCGAAGTCGGCGAGCATTTCGTTCACCGACAACGCAGGCAACAACACCATCACGCTGACCGGAACAGGGACCGCGCCAGGATTCTCCGCCTCACCAGCTTCGAAGGACTACGGGTACGCCAACACTGGTACCACCACGGCGCAGACGTTCACCATCACTAACAGCGGAGACGCACCGTTGACCATCTCGACGGTGACATTGACTGGAGATGACTCCGACCAGTTCTCCATCACGACCGGCGTCACCAACACATGCGCCGGGCAGACCGTTGCGGCATCCACCACCTGCACCGTTGAAGCGAACTTCGTTCCCACCACCACCGGGGCAGCGAGCGCGAACCTGGCGTTCACCGACAACGCGGGCAACCACACCATCGCGCTATCAGGAACCGGAACGGCACCCGGATTCTCCGCGTCACCGTCATCGAAGGACTACGGGTCAGCGAACACCGGCACCACCAACGCGCAAACCTTCACCATCACCAACAACGGGACGGGGCCACTCACCATCAGCGCCGTCACATTGACCGGGGATAACACCGACCAGTTCTCCATCACCACCGGCGTCACCAACACATGCGCCAGCCAAACCATCGCCGCATCGGCAACCTGCACCGTTGAAGCGAACTTCGTTCCCACCACCACCGGCGCTGCGAGCGCGAACCTGGCGTTCACCGACAACGCGGGCAACCACACCATCGCGCTGTCAGGAACCGGAACCGCACCCGGATTCTCCGCGGATCCAGCATCGAGAGATTTCAGTTCGGCGAACACCGGAACCACCACCGCAGCGCAAGTGTTCACCATCACCAACGATGGTGACGGGCCACTCACCATCAGCGCCGTCGGCCTCACCGGCGCAAACGCCAACCAGTTCTCCCTCACCGGCGGCGCAGCCGATACGTGCACCGGGGAAATCATCGCCGCCACCGCCACCTGTGAAATCGAAGCCAACTTCGCCCCAACGACAACAGGTGCCAAGTCCGCCACCGTCTCCTTCACCGACAACGCAGGCAACCACACCATCGCCCTATCGGGAACGGGCACCGCACCTGGGTTCTCCGCTGACCCAGCATCGAAGGACTACAGCAACACCAACATCGGAACCACGGCCACAGCGCAAACTTTCACCATCACTAACGATGGCGACGGGCCACTGACCATCAGCGCCGTCACGTTGACCGGCGCGAACGCCAACCAGTTCACC
>JBAYVO010000101.1:0-7761 GCA_041674545.1 Candidatus Nanopelagicales bacterium
CAGCGCCATGCCCTCAGGTGAGAGGAAGGCTGAATAGACCAGGAAAGCGATCCCTGCGACGCAGCTGATGATCGGCACATATGGGGCATCGAGACCGTAGTCACCCGGCGGGCGAACCGGTGCGTCGGACTGCTTCGCGAAGTACGCGCTGGTCCTGTGGCCGCCGAACAAGAGGAACAGTCCGATGACGTCGACCGCAACGATCGTCGCAATGATCAGTCGGTCGTTGCTCACGTCAGCGAGGTGGAGGAAGTACCAAGCGAACAGCGCGCGGAACACGAGACTGACGACAAGCACAGTGCGAGCGTGCCGACTGCCCTTGAGGGTCAGCACCCAAACAAACGGAAGCACTACGAGGATTCCGAGGAACCCCCAGACACTGGACAAGAACGCGGCGTGAACCAACGGCAGCACTGGGTCTTGAAGGTGCAGGTTGCGTTGCAGCACAAGACTGCCGACGGTGGCGACGACGCTGAGGATCGCGTGGAATAGCCCGACGAAACACACGAACGTGACGTTCCAAGGTCGCTGCGGTCGCGCCGACTTCGGCGCAATTCCTAGGACGTTCTGTCTGCCGCCCTCGGCCATGTCGGTGCCTTCCCTACGGGTCGCGGACTACGCAGTCTTCCACCCGCCAATGGTCAGGTGCCTGCTGTCGCTCCCGTCGGATGGCCTGGCCCGATACCTCATCGCGCACCGCTAGTCAGAACTTCGAGCACTCGGGGAGCAAAGAAGCGTCGCTTGTACGCGCCCGGATCAACAACGTCCAGAACATCAAGATCTACGAGTTGACCGACGAGCTTATTCGCCCGACCGTACGACAGCCCGAGCTCGGCTTCGACTTTGCGTACCGTGAAACTGGGGTTCGCGACCGCGACATCAACGAGCGCCTGTGCGCTGTCGGCGCGGAGCGTCGATGAACGAATCACGTCCTTCAGCTCCTCCTGCGCAGAAACCAGCGCGATCATTTGCTTACGAGTGGACTGCGCCGCCTGGTTCAATCCCTGCGCGAAGAACTGTACGAATCCGTCCCAATCGTTGCTCGTGCTTACGCTCAAGAGATGGTCGTAATACTGCGTTCGGCGAGCCTCGAACCAGGGCGACACCGCTAGCGTCGGTTCCGAGAGAACACCGACCTGTTGCAGGTAGAGCACGATCAACAATCGTCCGATGCGCCCGTTGCCGTCGTAGTAGGGATGAAGCGTCTCGAACTGGTAGTGCGACATCGCTGCGGCAACGATCGGATCGATCACACCGCTGTGATCGGCGCGAAGCCAATCGACGAGTTCCTGCACGCCGAATTCGAGTGCAAGGCCCGGTGGCGATGGAACGAAACGCGCGCCGTGAATCGACAAATCAGTGGGAAGTGCGTCTTCGCGTCGGCCGATCACCACCTGTGAATCGCGAAGGCCTCCCGCTTTGTCGTGCAGCGCTGTTCCGTAAAGCAAGAGCCCGTGTAGCTCATTGAGAAGCGATGCAGTGATCGGCCGACCTGACCCAACCCAATCAACGCCATAGTTGGCCGTGCGCACGTAGTTCAGGATTTCCAAGAGTTCAGGCGTCGTTGGCTCATCGTCATCAGCAGTCAAGACTTCGACGAGGGGAGCGTACGTCCCCTCTAACGCCGACGTGCTCTGCGCTTCGCGACGAAGGCTCGGAGAACGCAACAGCATCGGATTCGGTAACTGGCGAGCGGTGCTGTCAAGAGCAGCCAGGGATGCGCGTGCGTCTGCGACCTGCAAGAACGCCTGAGGTGAGAGCTGCGGCATCTGCGTGCCCAGCGGATTCGGAACGAACGCGTGATGCTCCCACGAGCCCAAGCGTGGGTCACTGCCGGAGATCGCGACAAGTTTCCCCGGTGAGGCGTTGTGAAACATTTCAGTCTTCACAATGTCACTCTAGGGGCGATTGGGTGACATTGTTGGGTAGGAATGTTCCTTTTGGAGCATCTACTGGTGCGTGAGCCCGGCCGCCGACCGCCGATCTGACGCATGGGAATAGCGTCCCGGACGGGAACGCGAACATCGATCCTGGAGCCGCCTTGGAGAGTCGAACTCCAGACCTATTCATTACGAGTGAATTGCTCTACCAACTGAGCTAAGGCGGCGTTGTGCGGTCCGTAGTCTAGCGACCCGACTCGCGCGTTGCTCGCGCCCCGCCTGTCTGCGCTAATCGGAGGGCCGGTGGGACGTGATCACGGGCGGCTACAGCAATGAGGTACCGGCGACGTAGACCGTGTTGGACGACGTGCCGCCAGTGAGGACGTTGGGGAAGGCCACCTCTAGGCAAGCGGCATCACCGAAGACTTCGGCAAGTTGGTCGCGCAGGGCTGCGTCGGCGGGATCGTCAGACCACAGGGCGAATACTCCACCTGGGTTTAGCACCTCGCGGACACGAACCAACCCGACTGGGCCGTAGAGATCGTGATTGTCGGGGTGCAGGAGGTTGTCGGGCGAATGATCGATGTCGACGAGTAGCACGTCGGCCTTTGGGCACTGACCATCGCGCACGAGCTTGAAGAAATCGGCGTGCATCAACGAGACACGGGGATCGGACGCCAGCCCAGCCGTGTCCGGGATCAAGTCTCGTTCGTGCCAACTGATGACTGCCTCGACGAGTTCCACGACGGTGAGTTCCTTGACGCGAGGGTCCTCGAGTGCGGCGCGCGCGGTGTAGCCGAGCCCTAGTCCTCCCACCACCAGGGTCAGGTTGTCGCCAGCGATTGCTGCCAGACCGATGCGGGCAAGCTCCTCTTCAACGACCGTGAACAGGCTCGACATGAGGTATTCATCGTTGAGCTTCACCTCATACACATCAACGTCCGCGACCGGATCCCGGCGGCGGCGCAAGCTCACCTCGCCGATTGGGGTTTGAGCCCAATCGAGTTCCTCAAACCGTTTCGCCATGGGTAGCGCTCCTTTTTGTTGTTACCCGGAAAGCGTCGACCGCCACCATCACGCGTTCACGATGCCGGGTCTTCGTCGCCGACCAACGGATCGAGGGTGATGTCGGGGTTCTCGCGGAGGATTCGCTCGATGCGCCACTTGTCGACCAGGAGCGCGAGGAACGCCCCGTCACTTCGCTGTGCGATCTCGGCTCCGAGGTAGCCACCGACCTTCGCAGCGTGCTCAGGCGCAACCCTTCGTGCGATCCGGTACTCAAGATGGTTGATGTTGATTGGCGCATGGAAGTCGACCTCCATCCGGTTGGCCGCGACGTCAAACTGCAACGGACCAACGGCGGCGAAGATCGGCGACTGCACACCGCGGGTCTCAGACGTGAGCACCTGCACAACACCCTCGTGATCAAGCGCAGCGATCCCCTTGCCAAATCGTTTGGAGTTTCCCGCGTCCTTCGACGTGATGACCGCGAAGTGCTCGGGTGCGAACCGCGGCATGTCCGGGTACACCACTCGCTTGTGTTGGTAGAGGGTGTCACCAGCGCGCAAACTGCCGGCGTTCACCAAGCCGATGATGTCGCCGGGGTACGCCGTCTCCATAGTGCGGCGTTCGCGACCCACGACGGCGTTGACGTACTTCGCCGCAAACGTCTTACCCGTCTCGGCGTCGGTGAGGTGCATTCCGCGGTCGAACCGGCCGGAACACACCCGTGCGAAGGCGACGCGGTCACGGTGGGACGGGTCCATGCCTGCCTGGACCTTGAACACGATCGCGCTGAATGCCGAATCCAGAGGCCTCGGCTCACCCGTGGCATCGACTATTGGTTCAGGTGAAGGCGCGAGTTCGATCAGCGTGTCGAGCAGTTGACCGACGCCGAAGTTCAGTCCAGCGGAGGCAAACAGCACCGGCGTTTGACGTCCGGCGAGGAACGCGGCGTAGTCGAGTCCGTCGCTGTCCAGGGACAGCAACTCTTCTTCCTCAGCTGCAGTGCTCCACGCGTCACCGGCGGTCGCCAGCGCTTCGGCTGGCGACATGCGCTGCTCGGGCGCGATCGTCGCGCCACCGGCTGTGCGGGTGTACTGGATGAACTCGCCGCTCGAACGCTCGATCACGCCACGGAAGTCACCGGCGATACCCACCGGCCACGTGAGCGGCCGCGGCCCCAGGTTGATGCGTTGGGCAATCTCATCCATGAGCGCGAGCGCGTCCTTACCCGGCCGGTCCCATTTGTTGATCACCGTGATGATGGGGATGCCGCGGTGACGACAGACTTCGAAGAGTTTGAGCGTCTGTTGTTCCAGACCCTTGGCCGCGTCGATCAACATGATCGCGCAGTCGACGGCTGCGAGCACGCGGTACGTGTCCTCACTGAAGTCCGCGTGGCCAGGCGTGTCGAGGAGGTTCAGCACGCAGTCGCGATACGGGAATTGCAGCGCCGCGGAGTTCACCGAGATGCCGCGGTCCTTCTCCAATTGCATCCAGTCCGAGACCGTCGCCTTGCGCGATGCTTTGCCGTGGATCGCGCCGGCCTCGCTGATCAATCCCGCATGTAACGCCAGCGCCTCCGTCAGCGTCGACTTGCCCGCATCCGGGTGGCTGATGATCGCGAAGGTCCGGCGTCGCCTGGCTTCTTTGGGGACATCATCAAGCTCGGCAACTTCGTGTTCAGTGCTCACAGGTAGTCAGTCTCCCTGACCTCCCTCTAGCGATTCGAGGCAGTGGGGTCGGATCGAGCGACCCATGTCCGATCGATCGACGCCGTCAATTGACTTCGTTCGACCGCGGTACCGCTCGGCGAAGCCCCCACGCCGCGACTGCCGGACAACACCGCACTAAACCCTCACGTAACGGTAGGGTTCGCACTTGGCGCGACTGGCGCATCAACTACTCGGCGCGACTGCTAGTGATTCGACCTCGCAACCCTACCGCCTGAAAGGCTTCACGTGTCTCCTCCATTTGCCGCCGATCCGAACACCAGCAGGTCGTTCATCAACCGGACTCGACGCACGTTCACCCCCAGGGTCATCCGCACCGAGGTGCTTGCGGGTCTGGTCGTCGCGCTCGCCTTGATTCCCGAGGCGATTTCGTTCTCGATCATCGCTGGGGTTGATCCGCAGGTTGGACTGTTTGCGTCGTTCACCATGGCTGTGACGATCGCGTTCGTCGGCGGGCGGCGCGCAATGATCTCGGCGGCGACGGCGGCCGTCGCATTGGTTCTCGCGCCACTCGTGGCCTCTCACGGCCTGGAGTACCTGCTCGCGGCGGTCATCCTGGGTGGGCTGCTGCAGGTCCTTCTCGCGGCCGCAGGCATCGCGAAGCTCATGCGGTTCATTCCGCGAAGCGTCATGGTCGGGTTCGTCAACTCCCTCGCGATCCTCATTGCACTCGCACAACTCCCCGGCCTGATCGACGTACCGTGGATGGTCTACCCGATGGTGGCCGCGGGACTTGTAATCATATTTTTGTTCCCGAAGTTGACGACAACGATCCCAAGTCCCCTCATCGCCATCATCGTGCTGACGGCGATCACGGTCATTGTCGCGATCAACGTCCCCAACGTTGGCGACGAGGGCAAGCTCCCCGATTCGCTTCCTTCGCTGCTCATCCCAGACGTGCCCTACAACCTTGAGACCCTCAAGGTTGTCTTCCCCTTCGCCCTCGCGATGGCGCTCGTCGGTCTGATGGAGTCACTGATGACCGCCAAGCTCGTTGACGACATCACGGACACCCACTCCAACAAGACCCGCGAATCATGGGGCCAGGGCATCGCGAACGTTGTCACCGGGTTCTTTGGTGGAATGGGCGGCTGCGCAATGATCGGACAGACCATGATCAACGTCAAGGTGTCAGGCGCACGGACCAGGCTGTCGACATTCCTCGCCGGAGTATTCCTGTTGATCCTTGTGGTTTCGCTTGGCGACATCGTTTCCGTCATCCCGATGGCCGCGCTTGTCGCAGTGATGCTGTTTGTCGCCTACAGCACGTTCGATTGGCACAGTGTGAAGCCGTCGACGCTTCGTCGGCTCCCGAAGACCGAGACGTTCATCATGGTGGTGACGGTTGCGGTCGTTGTCGCCACTCACAACCTCGCGATCGGCGTGATCACCGGAGTCGTCGTCGCGATGGTCATGTTTGCTCGAAGGGTTGCCCACATGGCCGAGGTTGTTCCGGTCATGGACCTTGCGGAAGAACAGACCCGGATCTACAAGGTCAATGGTGAACTCTTCTTCGCCTCGAGCAACGATCTCGTCTTTCAATTCGACTATGCCAACGATCCCGCACATGTCGTGATCGATATGTCGGATGCGCACATCTGGGATCCATCAACCGTAGCCGCGCTTGACTCGATCGAAACGAAGTACTCGTCCAAAGGTAAGTCCGTGACGATCGTGGGGATGAATCGCGCCAGCGAAGCCATGCACCGCAAGCACGCCGGAACGACAGGCGATCTTTAGGACTGAGCGCTAGACGTCGGCGACGATGGCAGCATTCACGGCTGTCACCAAGGCTTCAGCAGCGTGGAGTTGACGGCGCAATTTCTCGCATCGCTGCGTGAGGATTGCGTGGCTCTCGCGTAACGCAGTGCCCGAACGTTTAGGATTCTCGATTGCGTCGATCAGTTCCGCCATCTGGGCAAGGCTGATGTCCAAGGGCTTCATCAACATGATCAGTTTGAGTCGACGGACGTCGTCGCCCGAGTACATCCGAAACCCGCCGGCCGACCGCTGCGCTGGCACCACGAGTCCGACCTCTTCGTAGTAGCGGATCGTGCGGAGGCTTAGTCCAGTCTCCTCCGCGACACTACCGATCTGACGCAGATCCTCCACGACCGCGAGCCTAAGCCACACCGCCTTCGGCCGCACCCCCTTAACCACTCACAGGTTGGTAAACACGCCCGGCCGGCCGGGCGTGTTTACCAACCTGTGAGGAGAAGGCGGTGTGGGGCGAGTTAGCCGACGATTAGGCGGCGAGCGCCGGCGTAGCGGGGCGCCCAGTAGCTGCTGTTAATGGGTTCGATCACGACGTCGCGACTTGGGTTGTTTGCACCGATCATCTTGCCCTTGCCGATGTAGATCGACACGTGCTGTGAGCCATTCGATCCCCAGGCGAGGATGTCGCCCGGGAGCAGGTTGCGCTTGCTCACGCGCTGCCCGCGACGCATGTTCAACTGCGCGCCGGAGTAGTGCGGGATGTTGATCTTAGCGACGCGCTGGTACACAACCTTCGTGAATCCTGAGCAGTCGAATGCCCACGAGGATTCAGCGCCTGCAACGTACTGACCACGGCCCTGGCGTGACTTGGCGAACTTGACGATGCGTTTGCGCATGTCCTTCGCCCAGGCTGCGCGCTTGGCAATCTTGGCAGCTTTGATCTGCGCTGGCGTGAGTGGTGCGGGGGCCACCGGCACTGGCACTGCAACGGCGGCACCAATGCCAATTGTGCCAGGGGCCGCATGAGCAGTGCTTGCAACAGAAACAGGAACGACGACTGCGGTAGCAGCAACAACAGAAACAGATGCGCCCACAAGGCGCGAAAAACGCATGACGAAACGAACTCCTCCTCGAGCCGCTTCCCGGGTTAGCTGACGGACTCGGACGCAAGGATCGCCCTACCGGCACGTGCCGGATTCGCCCCAACTTTCATATGGGTCCCCGGTACACCTGTATTCGATGGGCCCTGGGGAACATGGGCCGCAGATCGATTTGGTGACTCAGCGGTGTGTTCGTGCGCCACCGGTGGGCGGCGCTCGGAACGAACAACCTGGCGAACCTAACACCGATTTGAAGATCATGAATCCCCTGGAAAATAAGGACTTTCACGCTCTGTAGTGGTTCACAAGCGCACAATGCGGGTCTGCGGG
>JBAYVO010000102.1:0-7731 GCA_041674545.1 Candidatus Nanopelagicales bacterium
AACGGAATGGGTTTGCCCACGAACTTCAATCCGACCACTGGCGCGGGCCTTGGTCTGAAGATCGTGAAGACGCTGGTCACAGAGGAACTCTCCGGTGCTGTCGCGTGGGAACCTCGCGTACCGCATGGCACCCGTGTAGTCGTGGACGTGTTACTGCCTTAGCTCGGTGACGGGCTAAGGGGCGAAGCGGATCATGGACCGCGCTGTCGGGGAGAGATCTCGGTCAAAACGGTCGCGGATCGTGGAAATCGCGTCCGGGTTTTCGTCGACCAGGACAAAACGGCGGTCCAGTTTGGCTGCAACCGCACCCAGCGTGCCGCTACCGGCGAAAAAATCAAGGAGCCAATCACCTTCTCGGCTGCTGGCCTGAACAATGCGCCGGATCACACCCTCAGGCTTTTGAGTTGCGTACCCGGTCTTCTCCTTACCCGTGGGGGAGACGATGGTGTGCCACCACACATCAGTCGGCAGCTTGCCGCGGGCGGCCTTTTCGGGCGTCACAAGCCCCGGTGCCATATACGGTTCGCGGTCAACAGCCTCATTGTTGAAGTAGTACTTCTCGGGATCCTTCACGTACACGAGGATGTTGTCGTGCTTCGCGGGCCATCGGCTGGTTGCTCGAGCGCCGTAGTCGTATGCCCAGATGATCTCGTTGAGGAAGCACTCACGCCCAAACATGTGGTCCAGGAGCACCTTTGCGTAGTGGCTCTCGCGGTAATCGAGGTGCAGGTAGAGCGTCCCGTCGGGGCGCAGTAAGCGCCACGCTTCTTGAAGGCGGGGTTCTAGGAATGCCCAGAAGTCGTCGAATCGGTCGTTGTAGCCGAGGACCCTGCCTTTGACGGTCTCGTACGACTGGCCCTTGAATCCGACGCGCGACCCAGATTCGGAGCGCTTGGTGGTCACGCTTCGCCGGGACTGAGTCTTGCCGGTGTTAAACGGAGGATCAAGGTAGATGAGGGTGAAACTCTCATCTGGGAGCGTCGGAAGAAACGCGAGGTTGTTGCCGTGGACGACAAGGTTGTCGCCCGACGGTTCCCAACCGATCACATCGCTGCGCTGCATTCGCTCTGCTGTACTAGTCGTTGCACTGCATCAGACAGCGAGGGGAATCGTAGGCGGATCGGCCTAGCGAGAATCCGCTAGGCCGATTGAACGCGTACGGTACGACGGCGAGCTAGTCGACGATCGTCTTCACTCATTCCGCCCCAGACACCGGCCTCTTGGCTGGTTTCCATAGCCCATTGCAAACACGAATCCATGACGTTGCAGCTGCGACAAACGCGCTTTGCTTCTTCGATCTGGATCAATGCCGGCCCAGTGTTACCGATGGGAAAGAAGAGTTCCGGATCTTCGTCACGGCAGGCAGCCTCGTGGCGCCAGTCCATGCGTTGCTCCTCCCACTTGCCGCGCCGGTGTTGACGCGGGTGTGAACCTCGCTGTAGGCCGCGAGGTGCTCCCGCGAAACCATGGGGTGAGGTTTGGTGCTAAATCCTAGTGGCGTATGGTGCCACTTTTTTGGTGCTCAAATAGCGTCACACACCCGCGACAAGGTGACAAGGCCATTCGAGACGGTGTCGTCTCATTAGGGTGTCGGTTAGGTCACAATCGCCCCGAAATTGCCCCAATAGAGGGAAATTCTCGGCTCTGCGTGACGGATTCTCTACCGCGCGTAACTACCGAGTTTGACGGTTTCGTCAGACGAATACTCGAAGTGCGCCCGGATGTGACGTGAAGACGGCCTGTTCAACGTCACCGAGGCTCTCGCCGTCGACCTGAAGAGCAGTCGGTCGGTGGCACGCGATCGTCAGGCGAGGCTGATCGTGCAAGGCGAACACGTTCTCACTGTCCTTTGGGCGGGCATTCCGGAGCATTCGCTGCGCTGTGCCCAAGCCTGCAGCCACGGACATCGACCGAATTGCCCAGAGGTCTAGGCCGGTCTCAAACGAGGCGTCGGGGGAGGGATTGACCGGAAGTGCGCCCAAGTAGGTCCAGGGTGACGTGTTTTGGACGATCGCGACGAAGACGCGGCGCACCGGTTCGTGTCCAGGTGCGACGACAACGAGTGCGGACGCTCGGCGGTCAGTTCCGCGGAAGAAGGTCCGCAGCATCGTGGTGAGGTAGCGCGTGGGTGTGGCAGATTTTCCCTTTGCCCGAGCGACTTCCATTGCTTGAATGATCTCCGCATCGAGTCCGAGGCCTGCGTTGCAGAGGAACCAGCGCCCATTCGCCCGACCCAAGCCAATTCGACGCGTCCGACGTGCCCGCAAGGCCGCGATCATCTCGCCGGTCGCTTCGATCGGGTCTGGTGGGAACCCGAGCGCACGTGAGAACACGTTGGCGCTCCCGCCAGGGACGATCCCAAACGCCGGCACGTCTGGCCCAGGGCCTTCATCGCCGAGCATCCCGTTCACGATCTCGTTCGCCGTGCCATCGCCGCCGAGCGCGATGACGGCATCGACTCGATCTGCACGGGCGCGAGCTCCCAGTTCGGCGGCGTGACCTCGATGGTCGGTGGTGATCGTCTCAAGGTGGAACTGGTGAGCGAGGGAGTTTATGAGGACTTCACGGGCCCGTGCCGTCGTCGTAGTGGCATTCGGATTCACCACGAGCAGCCCACGCATGATTGGCAGCGTACTGCTTTGGCTATCGTCGCGGGTGTGAGTACGCAACCCATTCGCCTGTGGCGCACCGCCGGGGCACTCGCTGCACTCGAAGCGGCACTGCTGGTCCTCTATTGCATTGCGCTTGCGATCGCAGCGCTGAACAGTTCAGGTGCGAAGCTTGGAGCACCCTTTGTTGAGGTGCTGATCTACCTGATCTTTGCCGCAGGGATTGGGCTGGTCGCTCGTGGGATGTTCACCGGGAAGTTTGGTGCTCGCCCGCCGTACCTGCTGACGCAGGTGTTTGTGTTGATCGTGGCGTACACGTTGTTCATCGGTGATGGCGGCGTCGTGAAGGTCATCGGTTTGGGGATCGGGCTCTTAGGTGCGATCGCGATGCTGTTTGGCGTCTTGACCATCATCAAACAACCTGCGCCCGAGGAATTGATCGATGAACCGAGAAGATCCGACGACGCTGCGTGAACTCGAGGCCTAGAAGGCCTCGTCAGCAAGTCCAGCCCGCAGTTCCAAGAGTGCACGGGTCAGCAATCGCGAGACATGCATCTGCGAGACGCCGACCTCTTCGGCAATCTGGGCCTGAGTCATGTTCTTGAAGAACCGCATCATGATGATCTGGCGCTCGCGTTCGGTCAACGCTGCCAACAGTGGCTTGAGTGATTCACGGTACTCAACGCCTTCGAGCGCCTCGTCCTCTGAACCGAGCGTCTCCGTCAGCGACGACGGTTCGGAATCGTCGTCGCCGCCACCGGCCGAGTCGATCGACAGCGTTGAGTACGCCTGCGCGGACTCGATGCCCTCGAGGATCTCTTCTTCGCTCAGATCGAGCGCTTTGGCTAGCTCGGCAACGGTGGGAGAGCGGCCGGACTGCTGAGACAGTTCGGCCGTCGCCTGGCCAATCTGTTGCCGCAGTTCCTGAAGCCGCCGTGGGACCCGAATTGACCAACCGCGGTCGCGGAAGTGGCGCTTGATCTCACCGACGATTGTGGGCGTGGCATACGTCGAGAACTCCACGCCTCGGTCCTGATCGAACCGGTCGACGGCCTTGATCAACCCGATCGTTCCCACCTGGACGAGGTCATCGTGGGGTTCGCCGCGATCTCGGAACCGTCGCGCGAGGTGTTCTACAAGCGGTAGATGAATCGTCACCAGTTCGTCACGGGCCCGACTGTAGGCAGGCGAGTCCTTGGGTTCGGCCGCCATGACATCGAGCAATTCGCGTTCGCGCGCGCGGGCAGCGTCGTCCCACCGGGTCTTGCGCTTGGGCTGACTGCCGGTGACACTCACGAGGCCACCGCAACATCTCCGCGGCTCGCCTGCAGGGCGATGCTGACTTGTCCGCCTTCAACGACGGATGAGACGTCCTCGACGAGCGCGCTGAGGACCGTCCACGCGAACGAACTCTGCTTGGGCGCCTTGCCGTGGCGTGTGACAGCACTGACTGTCGCTTTGAGGGAGCCGTCCTCGCCTGGCTGCAGGGCAAGGGTGAGCGTCTCTTCAGAATCGGTATCGCTGAGTAGGAGTGAGCAGGCCTCATCAACGGCGAGCTTCACGTCCTCGAGACGGTCGAGCGGGTAATCGAGCCGGGCGCACATTGCTGCGACCGCGGTGCGTGCGAGGACGAGGTATCCGCTTGCGGCAGGAATCTCAAGACGCACAGTTGAACTACTCACGCGACACCCTTCTGCTGGCTAAATGCCGACTGACGAGTAGACGCTACCGGCCTCAGAGGGCTGAAGGCATCCTCAACGCCCGATGGTTGACCGCATCCGGCAATGACGGCGACTCAAACGGCTAGTCCAGTGCTTGCGCGCCGCCGAAGAGCACCAGCGACTCTGTAATCGCGCCGTTCGCGATTTGCCATCGGGACAGGATCTCGAGATAGGTCCCTGAGTCGATGAGTTGTTGCATCGCGATATTTGTGGCACGAGTGAGGTCGGGGTAGCGGGTACTGACGGCGATTCCGTATGGGCGAATATCAATCGGGTCCCCGAGCGCGACGATTGCGCCGTTACTTCGGTTGATGGTCCATTGGACCGTTGGCGAGTCGCCTACAAGGGCGTCGGCCTTTCCGTCCTCAAGAAGCTTGCTCGCGCGGGCCTGACTGTTTTCGGTGAGAATTGTGATGGGTTCTTCACCCCGGCCAACGCACTTCGTTGATTGTTTGACGAGCACGTCGATGTATTCCGCGCCTTCCTCGACAGCGATGGAATGACCACAGAACGATGGGTTCTGCTGGTCTGGTCGCGTCTTGGTCGCTCGAATGGCAATTTGAGTTCCGGCATCGAGGTACGTGATCATGTTGACGAGCGCGGCCTGCGGATTGTCAGCCCACAGGGACGACATCCCGAGTTCGTACTGCCGAATTGCAACGGCGGGGACGACGTTGGAGAACGCGGCCACTTCGAACTTAGGCTGCAGGCCAAACTTCGTTGCGATTGCCCGCCCGAGGTCAATGTCCGCGCCGACGAGTTCACTGGCGCCGTTCGGTTCGGATTCCACCAAGAACTCCATCGGCGGGTAGCTTGGGTCCGTCGCGATCGTGAGAATGCCGTCGGCCCGTGTATCCGCCGGTAGGAGCTCACGCAAGGTGGGGTCGACCTCGACGTTGGGATACGGCTGATTGGCCGATGGTGTAGAGGATCCGGAACAACCGGCGGCCGTGGTCACCACCGCGATCAACAGCACCGTGACAGCGATCACGGTTTGGGTGCGGCGCACCCTCACGGGTGCGCGGTGGGATTGCCGGAAGTCCACATATGGGAGAATCGCATACTGCACTGTTGAAATCTGCCCCACAGTTGGCGATTGCGTGAAAGCAGCCGACACTCACTTGCTCGTAGCGAAAGGACTCGACGTGTCTGGAACCGACCGAGGCGAAGATCTCGACCGGGCCCATGATCCTGCGTTCCCGCTGCATCGCGGGGGCAAGATCGAGGTTCGTCCAGCTGTCCGAATCCGCGACGCTGAAGGCCTAGCGCTGGCGTACACGCCGGGCGTGGCCCGCGTGTCTAGCGCGATCGCTGCTGAGCCTGAGCTGGCGTACGAGTACACGTGGAAGGCCAACACCGTTCTTGTCGTGACCGATGGCACCGCGGTACTTGGACTCGGCGACATTGGGCCGTTAGCAGCGCTGCCGGTAATGGAAGGCAAGGCGCTGCTCTTCAAGGAGTTCGCCGGTGTTGACGCGGTGCCGATCTGTTTGGATTGCACCAAGGTTGATGACGTTATTGAGACCGTGGTTCGGATCGCACCAGCATTTGGCGGCGTGAACCTTGAGGACATCTCGGCGCCGCGCTGCTTCGAGATTGAGAAGCGCTTGCAAGATCGCCTCGACATCCCGGTGTTTCACGATGACCAACATGGAACCGCGATTGTGGTGCTTGCAGCGCTGCTCAACGCGGCAAAAGTCACCGGGCGCAAGCTCTCGGAATTGCGTGGAGTTGTCTCTGGGGCGGGCGCCGCAGGGATGGCTGTCACGAAGATGCTCGTCGCTGCCGGAATCGGCGAGATCGCCGTTGCCGACTCCAAGGGTTTGATTCATACGAGCCGCGACAACTTGTCGGCTAGCAAGCTTGAGCTTGCTGAACTCACGAACCAGTCGAACCTCACCGGGCCGATCGAACGTGCGCTTGTGGGTGCTGACGTCTTCATCGGGGTCTCTGCCGGGAACGTCCCCGAAGCGGCTGTCGCCTCGATGGCGCCTGGGGCAATCGTATTTGCCCTGGCGAACCCGACGCCCGAGGTTGATCCAGAGATGGCGAGCAAGTACGCCGCGGTGATTGCCACAGGCCGCTCGGACTACCCGAACCAGATCAACAACGTGCTGGCGTTCCCCGGGATTTTCCGTGGGGCAATGAACGTGCGTGCCTCGCGGATTACGAACGGAATGCAACTGGCCGCCGCGTATGCGCTGGCAGATGCAGTGGGTGATCGACTGACCCGCGACCACATCATTCCGTCACCATTCGACGAACGTGTTGCGGTTAACGTCGCACATGCGGTTGCAGATGCCGCACGTGTGGACGGCGTCGCTCGCCTCCACTGAGACGTTCCGCCTCGCAGTGCGACGCGTGGCGCCTTAGTTGGTCAGGACAATCTTGCCGAAGACGTCGCCAGACTCTAGGAGCGCGAACGCATCGCGCGCGTCGGCGAGGCCGAACTCGGCCTGAATCGTTGGGCGAATGTCAGCGATCGCGCACAGCGCCACCAGGTTCGTCAGATCTTCAAGAGTCCCCATCGTGGAGCCGACGACTGAGAGTTGCTTGAAGAAGATTCTGGTTAGCTGCGCGGGTGGGTTCGGGCCACTCGTGGCGCCGGAGATGACGATTGTGCCGCCGGGCTTGAGGCACTTGACCGAGTGCTCCCACGTTGCTTCGCCGACGGTCTCCATGACGGCGTCGACTCGGTCGGGCAGTCTGGCGCCAGATTCGAATACCTCGTGGGCGCCAAGCTCGAGTGCACGGGCACGCTTTGCTTCGTCGCGGCTCGTCGCCCAGACGCGGAATCCCATCGCTGCTCCGAGAGCGATACAGGCAGTCGCGACGCCACCACCGGCGCCTTGCACGAGGACTGTGTTGCCAGGGCGAAGGCCGGAACGAACCGCGAGCATTCGGTACGCGGTGAGCCAGGCAGTGGGCAGGCAAGCAGCTTGCGCCCACGACCAGTTCGCCGGCTTGGGGATAAGATTTCGAGCGGGGATTGCGAACCGTTCGCTGAACGTCCCTGGGAACTTCTCGGACAGGATGCTGCGGCTTTCGTCGATCGTCTCGTCGGTGCCGAACGGCGCATCAGAGACGACGGTGTAGACGATGACCTCGTTGCCTTGTTCATCGAACCCGGCCGCGTCGCAGCCGAGGGTCATGGGCAGGCGATCGGCAGGCAGCCCGATACCGCGCAAGCTCCACAGATCGTGGTGGTTCAGGCTCGCGGCCTTCATCGTGACGGTCGTCCACCCAGCGGGGACTGCAGGTTCGGCGACATCGCCGACCACTAGTCCGGCCAGCGGATCCGCAAAATCGATCGCATTCGCATACGCAGCAAGCATCCCCCGACCCTATTCGTCTCCCGTTTGGTAGACACGCCCGGCCCGCCGGGCGTGTCTACCAAACGG
>JBAYVO010000103.1:0-7716 GCA_041674545.1 Candidatus Nanopelagicales bacterium
CAGGATCAAATCCGTTGCCTCGCCGGCTTGGTACGGCCCCGGGGAACCCACCCCGATTGATTCATCGAAACCGCCAACAGCCACAAACAATTCGCGACGGATGAACATCGTCGCCTCGATCGCAGTTTGTTGAACATTCGTGCGCGTAATTTGGGTTCGTTGGGATGGCCAGCGCAACATTGACGGACTTCCGGTCGCCGTGACCAACAGCCCAGACAAGATTCCGACACGAGGGCGTCGATCCATCAACGCGATGACCTCGGCAACAGCCGTCGGCGTGTACTGACAATTGTCATCGGGAAATGCCAAGAGACCGCCGCGGGCTAGACCTGTGCCAACGTTTCGCCCGAGGCACGCGCCTCGCGCGCTCGTCGTGGTAACAGCAGCGAACGGGAGGTCCGCATCATTGACGATTGCGGCCGACTGTTGGTCCTCACTTTGGTCTACGACAATCAGCTCAAAGTTCTTCGTGTCGGTTTGATCAACAAGTGACGCGAGTAGCCGCCGCATCGCGTCAGGTCGCCCGATTGTGCTGACCACAATCGAAAGAACCGGCGATGTCACTGCTTCCCCGGACACGCCCCCTGAGGTGTGGCTGGCCTGCTCAGACATGTGCCGAGTCCGACGCGCGCCTGCGACGGAACAACAACAGAACACCCAAGCCACCCATCGTTCCGACGATTGCCCCGAGGAGCGCGATCGTCGTTCCAGACGAGG
Organism: Candidatus Nanopelagicales bacterium; assembly: GCA_041674545.1. Taxonomy (GTDB): domain Bacteria; phylum Actinomycetota; class Actinomycetes; order S36-B12; family UBA10799; genus UBA10799. The sequence goes on from JBAYVO010000103.1 coordinate 718, forward strand.
TGAAGGTAGCCGATTCCGGTGTTGCAGGTTTCACCAGCCGGACGGCAGCTTGTGTCGCCTGCAGGTCGTAGTACTGGGCAGCAAGTTGGTTCTGCAACCCCACCACCCCTGGAGCGGCTGGCCCCAAAGTCTTAATGGTTGCCTGGGTGGCTGCGATCTGTTGATCGATGCTCGCAACGGACCGTGCGCGCCAATCCTGGATGTACATGTCCGCAGCGATAGTGGACGCCTGCGCGGCTTCCACCGACGAGTTTCCACTCGCCGTGATGTCGATCAGCGCCGTTCCTTTTTCGATGACGGCAACCGGTGGAGTCGGGCTCGCTTGCCCTGTTTGTTCTGCAATGTTGGCGGTGATCTTCTTCGTGAGGTACGTAAAGTACGACAATTCCGTCGCGGTATACGTCCCGATGATGTCGCTCGAGGTCAGCTCCGGTGGCGAGGATGTTCCAACCACGTTGCCGTTCACGACTGTGGTCGCGCTGTACGTCCCTGAATCAAGGCTGCCGAGCAGGTAGCCACCAACAAGTCCGACGACCGCGCCGACTGCAACGATCGGAACGTTGCCCATGATTCCGGGCCCGCCAATCGAACCGAAGATGCGCCGAATCGGTCCCGGAGGCGCGCCAGAATCAGCACCGTCGAGAACCGGTCCTGGTTCGGAATCCGCAGTCACGCGATCTCCTCAGATTGTTGGGACAACTTCTGCCGAGTCTGCCGGGTTTCGGGGTGGGATTCCCCCTCAGGGTCACATCCCAGCGAACTACTCGCCGCCCGCTGCGTTGAGGCCTGCTGTCAACGCCTTTGGCGGGTTTTCAGGCACGTGAATCAGCTTGATCGGACTAGTTCGAAGTTTGAACTGACGGCGCACACCAGGCAGCAGCGACTTCGCCTTGAGGGCAGAACGCTTCAACGGCGACGTCACCTTGTTTATCGTTAACGTCCGCCGGATGTTCCTGCTGACAGCGTCGAGGGCAGGTTCTGATTCGGCCTGGACCGTGACTTGCCACGGCGCTGAGAGCAGGTCCAAGGTCACCGGCAACGGGTCGCCGACTTCTGGCTCGTGTGCCCATCGAACAAACTCGCGCAGCGATTCCACCCGCTTCGCACCACCAAACGCATAGAGACGCTGAGCATGGTCGTTGATACCTTGAACCGACCGGAATGCCATTGCGTCATACCGATCCCAATCGAGTCCGATATCTCCATAGGGCTGTTCGTTCAAGTAGTAGTGAGCGCTGAGATCGAAGACGTTGAGGCCTCCGCCGTGGACGTGGTTCAAGTCGTACGCCCGACTGTCACCGACCATACGGGCACCCATTTCAATCAACTTCGGCACACCATCGTCGAGCTTAAGATCGACGTGGAATGGACTACGCGTCAGTCCCGTAGCACGCACCACACCTGCACTGAAGTCCATCAATACGTCGAACACCGGATCAGTTGTGTGAATCAATCGAACCTCAAAGTCAATGTTTGACCGGCCGTTTGCTGCACCCTTGATGGTCTCGAATAGTGCAAACGTCGTCACGTCTCCTCGTGCGTCAACCTGCCCACACGAGTAGAACTCACGGCCACCAAAGAACTCTTCAAGCAGCGCGTCGTGATCGCCGATCTCAGCGAGGAATGCGCCAACGTCGGAGTCTGAACTCGCCGTATCGAAGAAGCCCACACCCAAGTTCCCCCAACCGTCGTTGGGCTTGATGACCACCTTCTTGAAGCCGTTGGCGTCCATCGCCTCACGCACATCACGAACATCACGAACGATGACAGTCGGACTAATACCGAGGTTCGGGTCCTGTTGGCGGACGAACTCCTTGAGACTCTCCTTGTTCCGGAACCTGCGCATCGTCTTTGCTGGCACCCAATCGAGACCAAGTGCCTCGTTGATTCTCACGGTGTTCGCGAGCACGATCTCGTTGTGTGGGATCGCGGCAACAATGTTGTAGTTCGCTTGAAGAAACTCGATGAGCGATTCAACGTTGGCTGGCGGGGAGTAGAGACTGGCGGCTACATCATTGGTTAGCAGGCTTGGGTGGCGTGGCAGCCATACCTTGGCGTCACGTTCGTCGGTGTAGCTGCACACAGACTTCAGGCCGTATTTGGAGGCGAAGATCCGAACGAACTCCTTGCCATACGAATGGTGAGGATTCTGAATGAAAATTCGCGGCGAGTCAGCGGCCATTGCGCCACGCTAACGGAGCAGGACGTTTGATCGCGCGGGTCAGCTCCAACCAATCAGGTTACTCAAGGTTACGCCGTTGTACGTCAAGCCGATTCGGTTGTACGAGCCCAGCGGCGCATTGCCGCCGAGCGGCGTCGGTCCGCCAGTCATCGCGATGTTCTCCAGCGTGACGCGCGAATGAGTCCCGCCGGAATCCTGAACGATGCCAAGCTGGCGCGACGCTGTCGAACGGGTGTTGGCGATCGAGAGGTTCTTCACCGTGATGTTGGAGTTGACTGTGCTGCGTCCGTTGTAAAGCATCACCGCGCCGTGATCAATCGAGCTCGTTTGATTTGCATAGTTAATCGTGCCGCCGTCGACAGTGACGTTGGTCGACGCCCAGGTGTTGTACCCACCACCCTCGGCGGCGATGTAGACCGACGCCCCGCTCGATCGCTCTGCGTAGATATCGCGGAAGATGATGTTGTCGCCGCCCACTACAGAGAAGGCACGTCCCCACGTCTGACCGTAGAGCCGCGGACGGACCACCGTGATGTTCTTCGCCGGGGTTGCGCTGGTGCCATACGAGACGATAGCCACGCCGTCATCACCAGCGTTGCGAATCGTGGCATCGGTGACGGTGCCATCTCGAGCACTCTCCGTCATGTGAATCGCGTCGGCGCGAGTGTTTTTGACTTCCACACGCGTCAAACTGAAGTTGGTCGCTCCACCCACGTAGATCCCCGCAGCGCCTGCGCCATCGACGACAACGTCGGTGATCGCGACCCCGGAAACTGCGGCCAACCGGATCCGCATTTGCTCGTACTCTTCCCACCGCTGACTTGGCGTCGCGATCGTGAAGATCAAGTTGTCGACTGACACCGACGGCGCGTCAACGAAGAGCGCTGACCTGCGTTCGTTGGTTGCATGGAGTTGGCCGCCGCCAGTCAGACGCACGCCCGACTTTGCGACCCGCAACACACACGAGTGCGCGAACACTCCCCCGGCCGGGAACAACAGGGTGCCGCCAACACTCATTGATGCCAAGGCGGTTTGCAGGGCACTGCAGTTGTCGGTGACACCGTCACCGATCGCTCCGAACGTGGTGACCGACACCGCGTTGGAGGGGATCGGTGGTGTTGGTGTTGGTGTCGGTGTCGGTGTTGGTGTCGGTGTCGGTGTCGGTGTCGGTGTCGGTGTCGGTGTCGGTGTCGGTGTTGGTGTCGGTGTCGGCGTCGGCGTCGGCGTCGGCTTCGGTGTCGGCTTCTTCCGTGCAGCTACGATCGCAGCCTTCCGCTTGGCCGCAGCGAGCGCAACCTTCCGTTTGGCTTCCTTCTTCTTGGCCCGCTTGATCGCTGCTCGCTTCTTCGCCGTGACCTTCTTCTTGGTGACGGCCCGCCTCGTGGAGAGCGGCGATTCAGCAGTCGCAACGGAGGCGCTGGTGTGGGTGGCGGTCACGGGCATTGGTGCGGCAGCAACCGGGGTCAACGCCCCGGCACCCACAGAACCGACAACTACCGCAGACAACGCGAGTCGCGCGAGTCGCGAGGTTCTCCGTCTGTCCACGATAATCTCTTCGACAGCTTGCATCGCGAGCTTTAGCGGTACGGCGATGTGCGAACAACGAACGCACAATGCCCCTGCCGTGCCACCCTCGATTGATTGGACCAACCATGTCTCGATGGCTGTTGACCGGCGGGGCCGGGTATATCGGGTCACACGTGCTACGCGAGTTGGCCGCGAGTGGACGTGACGTGGTCGTAGTCGACGACCTTTCAACCGGGATTGCATCACGCGTCCCTGCGGGCGTCCCCCTGGTCGAGATGAGCCTCTCAGACCGCAGTCTCGCGACCGTCATGCGCGACCATCAGATTTCAGGAGTTGTACATCTCGCGGCAAAGAAAGCAGTGGGCGAATCCGTCGAACGACCGCTGCACTACTACCGTGAGAACATTGATGGCATCGCCTCCCTGCTTGAGGCAATCACGGAGGCTGGCATCGGGAATCTCGTCTACTCCTCGTCGGCCGCGGTCTATGGCGAGCCCATGAATGGCGAAGTTGGTGAGGATGAGCCGACTGTGCCCACGTCTCCGTACGGTGAGACGAAACTGGTCGGTGAGTGGGCGGCACGTGCCGTCGCGAAGGCTCAGCGCCTCGAAGGCAGCGGGTTGTCAAACGTGAGCCTGCGCTACTTCAACGTTGCGGGTGCTGGAGCAGACGACCTCGGCGACACCAGCGTGGCAAACCTGATCCCGCTTGCCTTGCGGGCTGTCACCAACGGCGAACGCCCGCAGATCTTTGGCTCCGACTACCCCACTCCCGACGGCACTTGCATCCGTGACTACATCCACGTCGTCGATCTGGCGAAGGCCCACGTCGTCGCAGCAGCACAGTGCGAAAGCGACATCACAGGCGAGCTAAGCGAGATTTTCAACGTTGGTCGAGGCCAAGGAAGTTCAGTGCGCGCGGTGTTGGATACCGTCTCGCGAGTTATCGGCCGCGACCTCGATCCGCATGACGTGGAGCGTCGCCCCGGAGATCCTGCGGTTCTGGTTGCTCGGACCGAGAAGATCAATGCAGACCTCGGGTGGGAAGCAGAACTCGACCTGACAGCGATGGTCGAGTCCGCGTGGTCCGCCTGGTCTCCCAAACACTAACCCCAGCCGTTCACGGCCCGATCGGATACAAATTCGAGAAGCCACCGTCGGCCTCGATTGTTGCTCCTGAGATGTAGTCGCCCCCGGGCGAAACAAGGAACCCGACCAGACTCGCGACGTCATCCGCCGACTGCAATCGACCAGTGGGCATTTTGGAACCCATCATGTCGGGGTCGAGGCCGTAGTTCTCCCAGGCTGCCGTGTGGACGATGCCCGGCGCGATTGCAGCCGTTCGGATTCCGTACTTGCCCCATTCGACCGACAAGGTGCGAGTCAACGACTCGACACCTGCCCGGGCCGCGGATGAGTGAGACATGCCCGGCAATCCACGCCGAGGCGTCATCGTAATTGATACGATCTTTCCATAGCCGTGCTCAATCATGGACCGGCTAGCGACCTGCGTTGTGACGTACCAGGTCGCGTCGAGATTGAGTCGCGTCACGGCCCTGAATCCGTTGTAACTAATCGATTCCGCGGGTGCCATGAACTGCCCGCCAGCGTTGTTCACCAGAACATCCACGAACTCGTGTTCAGCCAACACAGCGTCAAGCATCGCGTCGACGTTCGCTGGTTCGCGCACGTCGCAGGCGACTGCAAAGACGGGGAATGCAGAGTTTGCATCGGCCGCTAGTTGAACGGTCTGGGCGAGTTCTTCCTCGCGCCGGCCCGTAACCGCCACCCGAGCACCCAGGCGAGCCAGCAGCAGCGCGGTCGCCCGACCTATTCCACTGCCGCCCCCGGTCACGAGTGCGCTACGTCCATCAAGGCAGCCGTCTGCCAGAACTGAGAGTGCCGCTGGGTTCGTCGGAATAGTCATGGCAAAACCCTAACCCCCACCCCGGGCACCCACCCGCCACTTGACCAACCCGCTCCCCCACGTCAACCGCGGACAAACCGATACCCCCACCGCCACAATCGTCGAGTGTGGAGTTGTTGGGGCAAATTCGCGTTCGGGCACCCCAACAAGTCCACACTCGACGATTGAACGCGAGCGGAGTGCGGGGCTAGAGCACGCGGGCGTAGAGGACCTTGTCGGAGTAGACCGCGTCCAGTGAGACGACCCGACCCGTGCGAGGGGCATGCCACATCTTTCCGTTGCCGGCGTAGATGCCGACGTGACCGATAAAGTTGTTCGGGTAATTGTGGAAGAACACCAAGTCGCCGGGCTTCGCTTGCGCCTTCGTGATCTTCTGTGCGCGCGAGTACTGCGTCACTGTGTACGCCCCACCGAGATCAATTCCTGCCTGCTGGAAGACCCACTGGGTGTAACTGCTGCAGTTGAATCCCTGGGCTGGGGTGTAGCCACCAGCAACGTAAGGAACTCCTTGGTAGGAGGCCGCAATCTGCATGATTTGCGCACGAACACCACTGGCGGCGGCGGGCTTAGCTGCGGCACTCGCGGCCGGCACCGAGGAAACACTGACGCGGATCTTCCCGACCTTCTTCCACGTCTTTTTGTTAACAACGCCGCTCTGCTTGAGCTTCGCCTTCTTCTGCAGTGCGCGCACATACGTGTCGGTCATCGAGCCGAAGTAGCCAGTCACTGTCGGCATTGGGAGTCGACGTTGGAGGTCAGTGACCGCCGCACCCGTCGATCCCATCCGTAACACCGGACGCTTGGAAGCTTTCGTCTTGGCCGTCTTACCGAACAGCTTCTTCCACGTCGCTGGGGTAACTGTGCCTGTCGCGGCCATGCCTTGCGAACTCTGGAAGTTCGCCACGGCCGCGGCCGTCAAGGTTCCGAAGTAGCTGGTCTGGCTGACACCGAGGCGCGCCTGAATCTGCTGCACCTCCGGGCCGGTCGAGCCGATTTGAAGCGTTGGGCGCTTGACGACGGGATGAATAGTTGGGTTCACTGCGGGCGCTTCGCTGGCAGTCACGATCGTGCCGGTGGCGGCCAATCCCATGACTACAGCGGCTGTGATCGCACGATGCCCGGCCAAGCGCTGAGCGCCTGTTGCGTGCCGTCCTGACATCTTCGATCCTCCAATCTGTACTGGGTAAAACCGCCGCGTTCACGACGATTCGAGGCGTTAACGAACGCTCGGTCCCCGTCGTGAAGACAAACGAGAAGCTAGCGAGGTTGAACACTGCTCCGCACGGTGTATCGCCAAATAAATTGAAAACTGAAGCGGAGAACCCGTAAATCCGCCTAAATCACGATAAAAATTCACTTTTCAC
>JBAYVO010000104.1:0-7626 GCA_041674545.1 Candidatus Nanopelagicales bacterium
AAGTTCGTACTAAGTGACGACTTCCGGTAGCAGCGGTCGATTGCTAAACAAGAGTAGGGCGAAGATGCAATGACAGAGGTCGCAAATCCGGATCGTGAGGAATCCGAAAATCTCGATTGGCAAATCACCCAGCGAACCGTGGAAGTAGCCCAAAGCCGGGCGGAGGTCAGGCCCTCTTTTACGTTTCGACTCCCGCTTTTTTAGGCGACGTCGAGCAGGTCCATGTGACTGCTCATCAGATCAGCTGTTTTGGAATGTGAGTCACTTGCAAGCTCGTTCATTGGATGAACTTCTTGTGGGGAAGGTGAGGGCTGAGATTCCCCTTCTATTTCAGGCGGTTTCTGTTGGGAACTCATGCTTCGTGATGCTGAAGAGGCGCGACGCCGAGACCGGTTGCACGAGCCGGCGACACCTGTCCATGCATCGGACACGTAGGCCGAGCACTAGTGCGCGACGACGCCGTCAAGACTGAGCGCGAGCATCAAGCCGACGCGACTTAGCGGCTCGTCGACCGCACCCTCCGCCCAGTCGCGCATGGCGGTTTCCAGTGTTGCCAACACGTGGCGCGCCAGAAGCGGAACTGGGACGTCTGTGCGGATCTCGCCGGTGCGCGCACCCTGCTCGAGCAATCGGGTGACCTGCTCGAACACATACGGGGTGGCGCGAACGCCAGGACGCAGCAGCGCGCTGTGGCGTACGGGCAGGCTGTAGACGAACCTGGCGAGCTGCTCCTGCTCGAGCATCCTTGCCACGGCACCCTCGACCGCCGCGACCACCTGCTGAGCCACCGGCCCGGAGTCCGGTGGCTCCTCGGACGCGGTCCCCAGCAGTCGCTCAAACAACTCTGCGAGGATCTGCTCTCGTTCGGAGAAGTGCTTGTAGAACGTCGCCCGCGACACTCCGGACCGTGTCGCGATGTCCTCGACCCGGACGCCGAGGTAGCCGTGCTCGCTGAACAGTTGCAGGGCCGTGTCGAGCATTCGGTCGCGGGTCAACTGGCGCTTGCCCGTGGACGGTGTCGCGGGACCCAGTCCAGGTGTTGTCATGGCCGAATGCCCCCCAATGGAGTAGACACGTGGATATACATGTGTTTTACTCCCTGCGTTGACACGTGTCTACCGTAGCAGGGTGCGGCGCTGCGCACAGCCAAAGGAGCGAGCAAAGTGGTCACTTCGGGAGTTACCAACACGAGTCTGGCTAGGCGGTCGCCGCTTCGAACCCTGGCGAGGTTCTCCGTCGCGCACCGGTGGCTGGTGATCGTCGGCTGGCTGATGCTGATCGTTCTGGCACTCGCCGGGAAGAACCTGGCAGGAGGCTCCTTCGCCAATGACCTGTCGGTGTCCGGCTCCGACTCGGCGGCGGCCCGCGTGACAATGCAGGAGAGGTTCCCCGATCAGTCGGGGGATCCCATGCAGATCGTGATTCGCACCGACAAAGGCATCGCGGACCCGGCGGTCCGCGATGCTGTCGAATCCGCACTTGCCGCCATCCGCACCGGACCGGACGTGGCTGTGGTCCAATCGCCCTACGGTCCTGGTGCCACGGTGTCCGCGGGCGGCGACACTGCAATCGTCACCGTGCTCTTCGATCAGGCTTCTGCGGACATTCCCCGCGAGTCGGTCGAAGCGGCCCAGGCCTCGGCCTCTGGTATTCGCGACATCGGTGCCGAGGTGGAGTTCGGTGGTGCCGCGACGCAGAGTGAATCCGGGCCGAGCGGCAGCGAGGCCGTCGGGCTGATTGCGGCGATGGTGGTGCTCCTACTGGCTTTCGGCTCGCTCTACGCAATGGTCGTCCCCATCCTGACGGCCGTGTTCGCTCTCATCTTCGGCCTGTCGGTGGTGGGGCTGCTATCGGCGTGGATTCCTATCGGAACCGCCGCTCCCGTCGTCGCCGCGATGATCGGCCTGGGCGTCGGCATCGACTACGCGCTGCTGATTGTGACGCGACATCGGGAGGGAATGTTCACCGGCCACCCACCGGGAGACTCGATTCCTATCGCCGTATCCACCGCAGGCCGTTCGGTCCTGGTCGCCGGCTCCACAGTGATCGTCGCACTGCTCAGCCTCATGCTCATCGGGATCCCGTTCGTGTCGGCGCTGGGTCTGGCCAGCGCGATCACGGTCGCCGCGACCCTTCTGGCGGCCGTCACGCTCCTGCCCGCGCTGCTGGCCGTCTTCGGCGGCAAGCTCGACCGCTTCCGGATCCGTCGGGTCCGGTTCGACCAAGGCGGCGGGGCAGTCAGCGGATGGCACCGGTGGACCCGGCGCATCCAGGCTCGGCCGTGGCCCTACCTGGTCGTCTCGACCACGGTTCTCCTCGTGCTAGCCGCACCGCTGCTCTTCATCCGCCTGGGTACCAGCGATGACAGTTCTTCACCTGAGGACAGCACTACTCGTAGGTCCTACGACATTGTGGCCGCCGAGTTCGGGCCCGGTTGGACGGGCCCGTTGCTGGTCACCGCTGAAAACGACTCGGCGGCCTCACCGTCCCAAGCGCAGGCCTGGCTGGACCAGTTGCGCACCGACCTCATCGCGGTCCCGGGGGTCGCGTCCGTTCCGGCGGCCGCACTCACCCCCACCGGCGATGCCGCCATCCTCAGCGTCGTCCCCGTTGGCTCTCCGCAGGACGAGTCGACCGAGGCCCTGGTCCACACGCTGCGCACCGATGTGCTGCCACAAGTTGGCGGCACGATCCACGTGGGTGGTGCCACGGCGACGGCCGTCGACCTGGCCGACCTACTGGGAGAGCGCCTCATCTGGTTCATCGGATTCGTCGTCGCGTTGAGCATGTTGCTCCTGCTCGTGGAATTCCGGTCGGTCTTCATCCCCGTGAAGGCGGCCGTGGTGAACCTGCTCTCAGTCGGTGCCGCCTACGGTGTGGTGGTCGCGGTCTTCCAGTGGGGATGGCTCGTCGGCTTGCTCGGCACGGCGCCTGGGCCGATCGAGTCCTTTGCTCCGATGATGCTGTTCGCGGTCCTGTTTGGCCTATCCATGGACTACGAGGTGTTCCTCCTCAGCCGAGTTCGCGAGGAGTACCAGCGGACCGGGGAAGCGGGTGCGTCTGTCGCGGACGGCGTGGCGGCCACCGCCAGGGTAATCACCGCCGCTGCATCCGTCATGGTCGTGGTGTTCCTGAGTTTCCTACTCAACGACCAGCGGGTGGTCAACCTATTCGGGTTCGGACTTGCGGTGGCGATAGCGATAGATGCCACCTTGGTGCGACTCGTACTGGTGCCCGCAGCGATGGCCATCGCCGACCGACGCGCCTGGTGGATCCCGCGCTGGCTGGACCGGTTCCTTCCCCGAGTGCACCTGGAGGCCCCGGTACTGGATCCCTTCGAGCGCGAACTCGATGCCCTCGACGACCCAGCGCCCCGAGACCGGTGACGCCGTGCCAGCATCGAGATCGCTATTGACAGCACATCATCGGTTTGTCGACCACGAAGAGCGTCTTCTCGGGCAGTTCCCCCAACTGGCACTGGCTATCCACACCGCCGTCACCACCGGCCACGACTTCGACCAAGCGAGGAAGGAACTGCACCAAGTTCTGTCCGAACTGATCTGCGCGCACGCGGAACGTGAGAAACTCGTCGTGCCCAGGCCCGACGAGATACCCGCAGCGGTTGAACTACTGGTGGACGCTGCAGCAGCCCAGTGGCGCTTCCTGCGGGCGCGTGTCGACGAGCTCGCAAGGGCCACGACGGGCCTGGATGCGGTGTCCCTCACGCGGACCCTGCACGCCGTTCTCAACCTGCACCTGGACTTGGAACGCCGGATACTCACGGCTCTGCGTAAGTCGCCGGGCTCGTCATGACTACAGCGGGAGCTCGTGTGCATTCGTCCGTCTCGCCCGTCTGTGTCACCGCGACGATGCGAAGCGCGAAAGCGCGCAATGCATCGCTGACAAGCGCGATGTCCTCGGATTGCTATGGGTTCGGTTGCCGCTGGTTGTGGAAGCCATGACCAGCAAGACGAAAGTGTGCGGGGTGGGTGCAGGCTTGTACCCTCAGTGGGGTGCAGAGGGGGATGCAAAAGTAACCGTTTGTGAGGGTAACGCGCGGGGCACGCAACCCGGTGGTCGTGCATCCTCAGTTTTTCCCCGCTACTGGACAAAACGGACACATCGGACAAGATGTGTCCGTTTTGCTTTTCGCTATGAGGGATTGGCTACTTGAATGTGGGCGGGAAAGTAGGCGGCTCCGTCGGCTAGGCGTTGGGTGGTCAATTACATCAACGGCGTGAGGCGGTTCGGTACCTCGCATATTGCGTGCCTTGGCAGGTCATGGCATCAATGAGGTGCTCAGCAATCCCGTTGTCGCGTTGCGTCGAGAAACTCGTGTACTGGCTGTGTGAAGAGTGTCGGTGTGTGGCAACCGGAGCCCGAGATCGCAGAAGACCTCTCCAATTACTCCCAGGTACCGGACATCTTGGGGCACTCGAGCACTCCGCCCACCGGTAAATCAGGGAAGGATTCCGCGAACGTTGGCATGGACGGGTCGACGCGTGGGGCGTCGGTATAGACCACTGGTCGGTAGCGAAGGATGCGGCCGCTTGGAGCCGCCCAGATAATTGCCCTGAGAGCCCGCCGGGAGTCCCCACGAAACTGTGGCTGCGTCGTGCGTTCCATCAGCCCGCAATGGCGACACCGGCTCCACCCATCTGCATCCAGGAAACCCCAGGCGTGATTAGAACGCTTCGTCGGGGCCATCGGCGCACTCACCAACCTATGGTTGCACGTCGAGGACTTCCAGCACGTTCGTTGATTCGGAGTTGGAGCCAGCTCAACTACATGCGTTCAGTATCAAGACCCGCTGGATCTCTGCTGAACATTGCTGCACCCGCGACGTCTAGCAGATACGTCGATTCAGACCGGGCGGCAATTGCGGTTAGTAGGTTCCTGCCATGCGTGTGTTCATAGCGGGTGCGACCGGTGTCATCGGCGTCCGACTGGTCCCGCTGTTGGTGGCTGAGGGGCACGTCGTCGCGGGGATGAGCAGGTCTGAACAGGCTGCGGAGAAGCTGCGAGATCTCGGTGCCGAGCCGATCATCTGTGACGTCTACGACTTGGAGCGGCTGACAACGGTGGTCGAGTCCTTTGAGCCGGACGTGGTCGTGCACCAGCTGACCGATTTACCAGACGACGGCGCTCAGGTCCCGGCGTTCATCCCGAACAATGAACGGATGCGACGCGAGGGCACCGGGAACCTTCTTGCTGCTGCCCGCGGCGTTCCCGTCATCGCTCAGAGCATCGCATTCACTCCAGTCGGTGGCGATAGTCCCTCAGTTCGTGAACATGAAGACGCTGTGCTCGCCGCTGGCGGAGTAGTCGTGCAATACGGCCTCCTCTACGGACCGGACACGTGGTTCCCGTCTTCACTTCCGAGCGCCCCCCGGATACATGTTGACGACGCGGCCCGACGGACAGTTCCCCTATTAAATGCACCGAGCGGTGTCATCATTCTCGTAGACGATTGAGTTGCTACCAACCTAGTTCCCACTGACTACCGTGCGCTTGGCGCCTGATAGTCGCAGCGCACAACCGCGATGCTGGCCGTTGGTGTAACGCCTCTCGCTGCCAACGACGATGGAATCCCAAAACAGGCTGTGCAGCATGCCTATCTCGCCATCACTCAATTCGGTCGAATTTATGGCTTTGTCGAGTCGTCTCGGCTCGGGAGATTCTCCCAGTTGTTCAACGAGTTCCACCGCCTTGGCAGCGATTCCTACCCAGTCAAGATCTCGATGGTAGAAGCAAGACTGCGCCCGTTCGCGAGTCATTTCATGGAAGAAGCCAGGGGCCCTAGTGGGGATTCTTCTTGGAAGCTGGCTATAGCCCGATCAAAGTCTCTTCGACCACGAATTCATTCCTTCCTCGATCGCTACCAACGATCTTTGCGGACTCAGCGCCCTTCTCTCGGAGATCCTTACGTCTCCTTCGGTCGAACGTTCAGGTCTGATTGGGCTATGACTGAACCGCAGCAGGATTTGCTAGCGGACCCTAAGCAAAGGTCTAGGCTCGTCACACCTGCATTCCTGGTGGAGGCGGAGGTGCAATTCATGTCCAAGGAGTCGCGATTGATTCGTCGGTGAACGAGCGACAGCGACGCATTTGTGACGCCCTGATGGAGAAGCGGCCGGACTTAGCGGATTTGTATGCCGCGGCCCTGGGACTTCTACACGAGCCTGCGCAGGAGATAGGTGCTCGAACGCGAGTCGCATACATCTGCCACTCGATGCGGGAAGTCATGAATCGTGTACTTGGGGCAATGGGACACGACAGTGCTCCGAGGGTGCGACCGGCGAGTGAGAAATTGGTTCAGCAGCTTCCCAATTTGCTCGCGCGCTTCCCCGGCCTGGAACTCGATTCGGAAGGTGAACTGGTTCAGATCCCGCAGGCTGTTGCCGGCGCGTTGGACCAATTGATAAAGACGTCCGTACAAGAACAACGCCGAAGTAGAGACGACGTTGCATCACTACTGACGGATGACGGAAATGCCGATCATGTAGCTGTGACACGATGGATCAAGTCACGCGGTTTCTTTGTGAAGTGGGCGCATCTCCATGACAGCGATGTGCTTGAAGATGCGTTGCCCAGTGATGACGAAATCCGCGTGCACATTGACGTATTCGAATCCTTGTTTGACGGTGTTATCACAGCGTTCTTTGCCAGCCGGCATTCCGTTGACGCCTTGCTTGCTGAGCTCAACACAATCATGGAGGACGAGAATGGCTAAGTACTCGGTGCCAACTCCTGACAAGGTTCAAGAAGTCCTACTAAAGATTCCAACATTGCAGCTTCGACGCGTCTTCTACGACGGCTTAGAAAACCCCAATTGGGTTCGGCCGCTCCTTGAAGCCGGCGCGTTCGCAAATCCTCCTGAACCTGTAAGAACTGATGATGGCTACATTCGCGATCCATATTGGCCGGAAATCTCATACTTGGTAAGGGTCGCCCCAGCGGTGCCAAGTGATGTAGTAGAGGTGCTCCTTGCACTTCGGGCGAGTACCAACCCTTGGCTGCGTCAGGCAGTTTTTGAAATTGGCTCCAAGATTCCGGCGAGTGAAGGCACGCGTCTCAAGCCACTTCTTGAGGCATGGATACCAACGGGCTTTGGGTGGAGGACAGATCCTCGATCACAGGTGTCGTTCGCCGTAGCTCTGCTTGAAGGGGGCGAATCGAAAGATGGTCGTTGGCTGGCAAACATCCTGTTTGAGCCAAGAACACAAACTGAAGCAGGCAACAGTCACGCAAGAACGTTTCTGTTGGAAGACTTTTGGTACGAAGCGGAACTGCCACGAATCTGTGCAGCGCTTGGGCACGACGCGCTTAAGGCAATGAGTGGGTGGCTGGCCAAATTCGTAGGGTTCTCGGGACATGCGTCTGGCGAATACGACTTCAGCGGAATGGATCGCCCTTCGATAAGGGTGCGCGATGACAAACACCCAAACCCAGAAGACGCTTTGGTCGATGCCATTCGTGACACTGCAGTCGCCGCCATACAGACGGGGCGCAGTGGCGTCGTAGACGTTCTCTTACGTCCAGGGGTTGCTCTTCTTCGCAAGATTGCCCTCTTTGTCGTTGCCGAAGTCATGCGTATAAGACTCGAAGTTGGTGATGATGCAACGG
>JBAYVO010000105.1:0-7593 GCA_041674545.1 Candidatus Nanopelagicales bacterium
ATCTCGCAGACCCCGTTCGAACCGAACATGCCGGGCTACTACACGTTCAACTCCCAGATCTTGCCGCTTGTGCAGCAGGGATATGCGGTTGTCGCGACCGACTATCAAGGCATGGGCGCACCCGGAACTCCGAGCTACCTGGTGGGGCAAATCGAAGGCCGAAACACTCTTGATGCAGTCCGTGCCGTTCATGCGTGGCAGTCGGACGTCAACAAAGAGAAGACCGTGATTTGGGGTCATTCACAGGGCGGGCACTCATCCGCATTTGCTGCGGAGTTGGCTTCGTCCTATGCGCCGGAACTCGCGATTCAGGGAAGCGTTGTGCTCGCGCCGGGTCTACTCCCCTCGCTACCGCTTGCCGTCGAAGGTTTGCTCGCGTCGACGGAGCCAAGTGGGCAGACCGGCTTCGTTATGGAGATTGCGGCCGCATGGTCGGCCGCCTATCCCGATCAAATGGCTCCCGAGACGATCCTCACCCCGGCCGGGGTGGCAAAACTCCCGATCGTGAATGAGGTGTGCGGAAGTCAGGTGTTCGACCAGTTCATGAGTGGACCGATGTCCGACTTCGTCAAGAGCCCGGCGCCGGCGATCTTCTACACCCTTGCAACTGAGAACACCCCGGGTTCAGAAAAGATCAACATGCCTATCTTCATGGCGCAAGGCATGAAGGACACGACGATCATTCCTCAACTCACACTGGCGTTCAACAAGCAGTTGTGTCAGATGGGCAACACCGTGGACTTCCACATCTACCCAGACGACACCCACTCAGGAGTCGTGGTGAATTCACGAGACCTGGCTCAGAGTTGGATCAAGGACCGGTTCGATGGCAATCCTGCCCCCAACAATTGTTCGAATCAGTAAGGGGAGGGTGACGAGCTGATGACTATCGTGACTGCGATTTGTGTCGGGTTGGCGTTGCTGGTGCTCGCGCTGCTGGCGATAACTGCGGGCATTCGCAACGGCGACAACCGCGCGCAGCGAGCAAATGGTGGACCAACGAGCATGTTCGTTGCGGCGCTGGCCTATGTGGTGGTGCTGGCGCCGGTGGTGATTCCGTACGGACTCGTGCTCGCGACGACTTTGTTGTTGATTGTCGTGATTGCGCTCCCGGCGATCAGTGCGGGTTTGGCCGTCAAGATCCGTGCCCGCCTCGGTGACAGCGCTCGTGAGGTGTATGACTGGGCGGGTGTGCTGGTGTCGTTCGCTTTGCTCGCGGGACTGTTGGCAACCGCCGGGTCGGTGATCTCGCTGATGGGTGGGCTCAACCGGATGTTGGTTACGGCGGTCATCGGTCTCGCCGCGGCGGGCTACCTGTTGGCGCAGGGTCGTGAGGCAGCGAGCCGAACCAGTCGCTGGACCCTCGGGTTCGCGCTGGTCATTCCGGTGATCTTGCTGCTTGGCGGCGCCGTCGTCAGTTCGCCAGAAGTGTTGGTGGATTCGCTCGTGCCGTACGAGCCCCTCCCTCTCGGCTCAGCGGCAGCACTCGTCCTAGCGGTGGCTGCATGTGGGGTCGTTGATCCCTCGATGGGGACCGTGCTGCGCGGATCGGCAAAGCCAGGCAAGGCCGCGCTGTGGGGCGCGGTGATTGCGGCCGGGTTCGTGCTGGTCTTCGGCCTCGGACTCGTGCTGATCTACGGAGGGGCCTTCGTCGCGCCAACCCTGCAGGCGTTCCTCCTCGCGGCCGCTCCGCCGCTGGTGATCGGATACTTCCTGTTCTTCGCGGTATTCGTTCTTGCGTCGGCCGCGGACACTCAGCTCGCAGCTGGGTCAGAAGTTGCTGCCGAGCGGATTTCCCCGATGAAGAGGCGACCCATCACGTTCGTCATGATTGTCCTCGCGATTGTCTTGGCAGGCGTCGTGCCCGCGCCGGGCCAGATCCTGGCGATCGCAGCGACGATCGCTGCCGCAGCGTTTGGCGCGGTGCTTCCCGCCGCTGCAGGAAAGCTCCCCGACCTCTCAGCGACCGTGGGCGTGGCCGTCGGGGTGGTTGCTGCGGTGATCGTTGCCATCGCCCTGGGAATTACGTCCGCACTGACCTTTGGCACCGCGACTGCAGTGTGTTTGATCGTCGCGTTTGTGCTCTCGTTCGTGACGTCGACCATCGTCGGCAAGCGTCAGCCTGCCGAAGCACCGGCTACCGCCTAAGCACCTACTCGGTGGTGTCGGCAGCAGCGCGACGCTGCTGCACGCTGGCGTAGTACGCAACCTTGCGAGCACGCATGATCTCGCCGAGCGGGCGATGATCTTCCAGTGCTGCCCAGGGGTCAAACGCGTCCGCTTCGATCTCTTCGGCGAGGCTGAGCCCTGCGCGCGATTCGACGTCTTGAGCAGGCAACGTGACGCGAGCAACGGTGACAAATGGGCTCACATCGGTCGGCCACACCGCGGCGCCGTTCTCGATCGGAGTGTGTTCATCGTCGACGTAGAACTGTAGTGCGAGGTCGTAGACCAGATCGTTGTCCTTCACCCGTGAGCGGACCTCGTTGGAAAAGTCGAGTTGCGCAGCAAGGTGGCGGGTGTCCTGACGGGATTTGAGGCGAACCTTCGCCGCGTACGGGCCAATCTTGATTGGTGCAGCCGAGTAGAACGTGGCAGTGGCAAAGCCGGAGAATGGTTTGAGGAAGTCCTTCGACAACTTCGCGGCCTCGAGTGGACCCTTCAACGCGCCGTACTTCGCGACGAAGTGCTTGAGCAACGCAGTCTGGCCTTGTGCGGCAAGTGGAACGATCTCGGCGAATTCTTCACTCGTGCGAAAGCCAAAGGACTCGCGGTTGATGAGAAGGAAGTCCTGACGGTTTGTACGCCCGCCCAACGCTGCCGGACCTTCGATTCCGCGGACGGAGAGCGCAAACCCGCGGACGTCAGGAACTGCGTCATTCTGCGACGTGAAGGATCCGTTGGACAGTCGCACGAGGGCGTCGTAGGTTCCAACCTCGGCGAACAGTCCGTGCGTCGCCGGTTCGGGGAGGTCGGCGTGTACCTGAATCGTTGCCCGTGCACCTAGGACAGCCTTGCGATGCAGGGCCCGACCGGGCCCGCGTTTGGCGTCAACGCGGCTGGAGATGCTCAGGAGGGTCTTGGTGAACTCATCGTGACGAGCCTGCTCATCGGTCGCGATCTCTTCAGTCCACGTTGTGCTGGGAGTACGTACACCATCGGTCACTTGTGATTCCTTCGATCGGCAACAGAACTCGGTGCACCGGTGCACGGTTCATCCGACACCGTAGAGCTAAACGAGGCGCCAGGTGGACAATTCCGCGGGCAATGGGTGTGACTTGTGTTGCTTGACCCCTCTGAAGGCTGAGTAGATTTTCTGGCTTGCCATGAGTGAAATCGCGATGACAAACGCGCGCTTGACTTCGTCGGAATAGACGCTTGCCGCGAGGGCCTTGAGGTCAACCTTTGACAGCGCGCCCTCCGCGCCGAGGGTGCTCGCCACGGTTTGCTTTGGAGCCCAGCGAGCCATTGCCGACAACAGCCAATACCCGGGGCGAGTGTGCATGACGAGCTTCTCGTCGATTGACTCATTCCACACATGCGGTCCGCTGAGCGCGGCAATCGCCACTACCGCCGACACTCGGCTGGGGTGACGAGCAGCGAGTCGGTACGTGGATGGTCCGCCGCCGGACCAGCAGACGACCGCGAACTGCCCGATCTTGAGTTCAGTCATGAGTGCGGCGTGTGAGTCTGCCTGGGCATCAATGCTGGCATTCGCTGGAGTGAGAGCGGTCCGAACGTAACCAGGTCTTGATGGCGCAATCACGCGGAATCCCGCCGCCACGAGGAAGTCTCCGAGTAGAGACCCTTGGTCGCAACCTCCCGGGCTGCCATGAACGACCAGAATTGGTGTACCTGTTCCACGATCGACGTACTCGATTGGCCCAAATGCGGTGTCCACGATTTTGCTGTCGATAGCCGGTGGTCTTGGCACCTTTTTCTCCAGATTCTCTTCAAGATTTGGGAATTACCTCGTGATTCACGGCGTTTGGCTGATGATTCCGTGGCGTTCAACGTGAGCGATTACGCGCTGCCCTGGCGCATTAGTCGATGCAGCAGGGTGTGTGTTCTTAGTAACTCATGGGCGTTTGCGGTGTCGGCGGGCAGTTCATGCCTGTGTTACACAAGTCTTTGCTCAGCCTTGAACGACTACTGCAGAGGATTTTCACATGGGGCCGATTTCTCGGTTTGCTGTAAACAAGCCATGGATTGCTATCGGCGCCTGGATCATCATCTTGATTGCCATCTTCGGCGGTGCGAGCAAGTTCGCCGGCGCGTACAACGATTCGTTCAGCTTGCCGAACACCGAATCGACGACTGCGCAGGAGATTCTGCAGGCGAAGTTCGGGGATATGGCGAGCAACGCCAACGCGAACATCGTGTTCTCGCCGGCGACCGGAACGATTGAGCAGCCCGCGGTGAAGACCGCGATGGAGAGCCTGGCCGCACAGGTTCAGTCCATCGGATCCGTCGCGATGGTGGAGACCCCGTACCAGCCAGGTGCGGCAATGCGAGGGCTTGTGAGCCCTAACGGCGAGGTTGGCCGCATGCAGGTGACCTTCAAGGTGCCCGATGACGAGGCGCCTGTTAGTGACGTTCGCCAACTTGTCTCAGATGTTCAGGCTGCGAACTCCGATGAAATTGCTGTCGGCGTCGGCGGTCAGATCGTTGACTTCGCTGGCGGCGAACCGCCCGCGAGCGAGGGCATCGGCATCCTCGTTGCGATCGTGATTCTGCTCATTATGTTCGGCTCAATCATCGCTGCAGGTCTACCCATTCTGACCGCGCTTATCGGTCTTGGTGCCGGTATTTCGTTGGTTACGTTGGCCGCGAATTTCGTCAACATTGCAACGTTCGGCCCGACCCTTGCTGCGATGATCGGGCTTGGAGTTGGCATCGACTACGCGCTCTTCGTGATCAACAGATATCGGCAAGCTGTGCTCGCTGGGCGGGAACCCAAAGAAGCGGCGATCGAAGCAGTCAACACCGCTGGTAGGGCTGTCGTTTTTGCTGGTATCACTGTGGTGATCGCTCTTGGTGGCCTATTCGTTCTGGGCTTGAGCTTCATGAACGGACTGGCCATTGGTGCCGGCATCACGGTGATCACGGTGATGTTCACCGCGGTCACGCTCCTTCCCGCTGTTCTTTCACTTTTAGGTCGCAAGGCCTTTGCCTGGCGTATGCCGTGGGCCCGCAAGCCGAAGGCAACACCGGAAGGCCGCGGCTTTGCTAGCTACGGCAACGGATTGCAGAAGCGCCCGTGGCTTTATGGCGGGCTCGCGTTCCTGTTCATGGTGATCCTTGCGATTCCGATGTTTGAGATGCGGTCTGGCTTCCCTGATGCTGGTGGCCGACCAGACTCGAATACCACCCGCGTCGCGTACGACCTCACCACCGAGGGTTTTGGCGCTGGCGCAAACGGTCCGTTCCTGGTTGTCGTAGAGATGCCGAATGCAGAGTCAGTGCCGGCCGCGAATGAGTTGTCGCAAAAGCTCGCCGCTACCCCAGGTGTTGCCGTCGCAACGCCGGTGGTTCCCGGTACGCCGTCGATCACACCTGACGGCAAGGCAGCGATCATTCAGGTTCAGCCCACAACTGGTCCGCAGGACGTCGCGACAAGTGAACTCCTCGACAACCTGCGACAGAACGTCATTCCGGCGGCAACTGCAGGGACGGGCCTCACGGCCTACATCGGCGGATCAACAGCCATCGTCGAGGACTTCAGCCAGGTGCTCTCCGATGCGCTGCCGCTATTCCTGGCGGTCGTTGTCGGCCTGGGGTTCCTGGTCCTGGTGCTGCTGTTCCGCTCTTTGGTGATCCCGCTGACTGCCGCACTCACCGCGCTGCTGAGCTTCGGCGCTGCACTCGGTGTGACGGTGTTTGTGTTCCAGATGGGCAACTTGACGAGCCTGTTTGGAGTCACGGGAACGGGCCCAATCTTGCCGTTCTTGCCGATCATGTTGTTCTCGATTCTCTTCGGGCTATCGATGGACTATCAGGTCTTTTTGGTGAGCCGCATGCAGGAGGAATGGAGTCGAACGAAGGACAACCGAGTTGCCGTTCGCCGTGGACTCGGCGGCTCTGGTCGAGTGGTTGCTGCTGCTGCAGCCATCATGTTTAGCGTGTTCATCTCGTTCGTCTTTGGGGATGACACCACGATCAAGATGTTCGGGCTCGCGCTCGCTGTGGCAATTGCGCTCGATGCGTTCGTGATCCGCCTGGTGCTTGTGCCGTCATTGATGACGGTGTTGGGATCGGCGAACTGGTACCTGCCTGGGTGGCTGCAAAAGATCCTCCCAGAGGTGCACATCGAGAGCGAAGAAGAAGCCGCGGAGATTGCCGACATCGAAGATGCTGGTGTGCTTGACGCAGAGACGTCTCCCGTCGCATCACAAGAACCGCCAGCCAAGTAGCTCAACGGGTGAACCTGGTGCTGTGATTGCCAGGTGCCAGGTTCACCCCAGCTGTCGATCTAGGTATAGGCCGTTCTGAACCAGCCTGTGCGGCGATGTGCGCTAGGCGAAGACTGCGGCGAGTTGTTCACTCCACGCAACAACTTTGCCCTCGCAAGCCAGAGTTCCGACGAACGTGGCGTAGCCGTCGTCGGAGGCGATGGTGTCGTACCGAAACGTGTACCACGCATCGGCGTCTTGGGGCACTTCGCTCAAGATGTGCGCCGTCCAACTCACTGTGCTTCCGGCTGCAGGCCCAGTCGCCATAGGCAATATTGCCGGTGGCCAGGCATCGAGCAGTCCCAAGATCGCGCTCGTGCCTGCGACGGGTGGATTGTGTCGAGCGTAGCCGCCAATCGTGCCGTGGGTGGCCCCGCTGAAGGGGAAGGAACCAACCCCGAGTCGCAGTTCGAACTTCTTCAGAAAGCGTGGCACGACACCTTCGATGTAAGGGAACTCCTGAGCCTGGTCGCGGTCGACGTCCATCGTGGGTAGCGGGGGTTTGACCGTGATCGCAGAGTCGCGATTACGAACGAACACACCCTGAGCACGAGCCTTGTGTGCGCCTTCTTGACTCACCACCGCGGACGTGAATGCTGTCGATGATCCAGTCCGGTCGACGGTTGCGTTGATCAGGGCGGTCCCGGTGGTGATGGGCGCGGCGAATGCGACAGAAAGCGTGCGAAGGTGCAGGTCGTCGTCGCACTCCCGGGCCATCGCGTTGGTTATCGCGGCTGCGACGAGGCCACCAAACTGCGTTCGTCCCTGCGCCCAATGTTCGCTGGCGAAGAGCTGTGACTGGCCCGGCGCCACCGGCATCGGTGTTGCTGCGTCAAGAAACGAAGGACCCTGTTCGCCGTTGTCGATTCCCGAACCCGTCATCGCGCTACCCCGTGATCCTCTGTGCGGCGAGCTTCCCTGAGATTAACACCATCGGCACTCCGACTCCAGGGGTCGTTCCAGAGCCAGTGAAGACAACGTTCTGGCCCCAGAGATTGCGCGGCCGGAACGGTCCCGTCTGGGTGAAGGAGTGACTTGCGGCAAATGGTGCACCTGCTGCCATCCCTGCCTGTTCCCAGTCGAGCGGCGTCGTGAGCTTCTCGACAGAGATCGAGTCACCGAATCCGATGTAGCCGTTCTC
>JBAYVO010000106.1:0-7574 GCA_041674545.1 Candidatus Nanopelagicales bacterium
CATCGCATTAGCCCGCCGCCGAGTCGACGTGCTGTGGGCCCTGATGCGGGACAACCGCACATTCACAGCCGAACCCCCACGAACTGAGCCAATTGCGGCTTGACAACACCATTGAGATTCCCAGTGCCCGGCTTGACTGCGGTCCTCGGGCTGGAAGGGGCGCTCATGCACGGATCGCATTGGCTGATAAAAGCGTGGCCGGCGGCGTGTTCGACGTTGCTGGTCCCTACGGTGCTCGCGGCCAGTGTGCAACGGGGATGGCAGCGGCGACTCCACTTTCGGGGCCAGCAGAAGCACAGATCCGGGCTGATAGACCGCCTGATAGATGCTCTCGTGACACAGTCGCATGTCGGCGTCGCTGGGATACGTGGAGCGCAGATACCGCGAGATCTGGCACGGGCTCCACCGCTGGGCGAGCAAGTCGCTGATGGTGTCGTGGAGTTGCTCGTTGGTCTCGACCCGTCGCTTGTGATCACGGGCCCGTTTCACGATCGCGTCGCGGTGAGCCCGATGCGGCTCGTAGCGGCGGCCCCGGACACAGTCGCGGCGCAGTTCCCACGACACAGTCGACGGCGCAGGCCCGATCCTGATCGCGATCTGCCTGATCGAATGACCGGCATGCCGCGGGTCAGCGATCTCGACACGCTCGTCTTGGGACAAGTACCTGGAACTGACCTGCCGTACTGAGAGACGGTCCAACGCAGACACGAAACCGACGACCTGCCCGTTGCGATACACCTTGTATCCGCGGGACTAGTTGTTGCCCGACGTCCGCGAGACACCCACCTCGACCGCGGCACCCCGGATACTCCAGCCTCGTTCGATCAGTTCCATGAACCTGCGGCGCTTCGCGGACTGGGGACGACGGCCAGGGCCCTTCTTCACACGACGATTCGTTGCCAACACGACTCCAATTATTGAAGAAGTGTTGCGACGGTCAGTTGAAACCACCTCGGCAACAATGGCTCAGTATTCAGTCGGCATTGACACTGATCGCGTGCATCTTTGGGCGCAGCCGACGTGCGGGCGTCTGAGCGGCCTGCCGGAGGGTCTAAGCCATGATCTCTAAGACTTCGTCCGTGTGCCTTCATGGCGCAATGTCTGGTAGTCGGGGTACACCAATCCGTCACAACAACGCCGTGGGGCACCCCTGAACGTTGTTAACATGGTGCTGTCGGCATGACCGCGCCCGGCCGTTGGAGCTCTTCTCGGATTTCGCGCGCACGGTTCATTGTTGGTTGTTCTTCGGCTTGGCGTCCCTCCCGCACCTTGCGGTGTGCGGATTTCGCCTCGGCAATCGCCCAAAGCATTGCGTCTCTCCGTGATTCCAACACTGCCATGACCTCAACCCAGGGTGCTCGGGGATCGTCTTTAGCCGCGAGTTCGTCGCGAACTTGGGCTGCTGTCTGGCCTGGCTTCGATAGTAGATCCGACAAAGCCAACTGGTTGGCGGCGCTGAGATTTCGGACTTCCTGCTTGTTGTTCGCTAGACCGAAGAACGCGTCGAGTGCTGGCTCAAACGAAATCTCAGCCCGCCAGAGCTGTGGCTGGAGAGAGCGGTCAACAGCGAATGTTCGATCTTGGAGGATCTCGCGGCCTGCGCGGACAACAGACAGTCCGTGAAGCCCGGGGCTGATCAAAGCTCTACTGGGGTTGGCTGACGAGAACCACCACTCAAGGAACTCAGGACGCAACATTGAGAACCTCGCAGATACGAGGTGCTCCTTCCCATCGAAGACGACGGGTATCGAGACTTCGTGTGTTGCGAGATCTGGGAATGGAGCGAAGCATGACGGCCCTTGTCGCTCGCGTCGCCAAGGGGCGGGTAGGAGGTCGAGTGGATCGAGGGTTCGTACAACATGTGACAAGCTTGCCGTGGGCTGTTTCCAGTAGAACTCAGTCACATATGCGTTGTGTTTACCGGCAGCTAGCCACCGTCGGAACGATCGCCCGATGCGGTCAGTCAGTTCCTGATGAAGTGCTTCAGCGGCTTGCAGCCGTGGCACGGTGAGCTTGCTCCACACGACCATTGTTCCGGATTCGCCGATGGGTACGTTGCGCGCAGCTTCGCGCCAGCGTTTTGGGATTGATTTGGGTTGCGGCTCCGGGACTTCTGTCTGTTGTCCCTCCCGGATAGCCTCGAAATCGAGGTACGTGTGATTCGCGTTCTCAGGACCGTTCTGCCATGACCACACATCAACTCGTTTGCATTCAGAGATCGACGCACTCGGGAGTCCTATCCCACGCAGGCACTCGGCCGCGCCGGTGGTTCCGCCGAATTGCAGCGCCAGCTGCATGGTCGCTGGATCCATTCCTGCGCCATTGTCGAGAACCGCGATCCGACCGATCTGGGAATGGTTTCGGGTCCCGCTCCATGTAGTGATCTGGCGCCTCTTCCTGGCGGCAACGAATACCTCAACCGTTGAGGCACCCGATCTGACTGAATTCTCAACTAGCTCGAGGATCGCGCCCGCCGTTGTGGCGTAGCGATGGTCGGCCAATGCCGTTGCCGCACTTGCTAGCGACATGATCTTCGTGCCATCTTCGTGCTTCGTTGGGTGCATGTTTCCTTCTGCCTGAGATGTGGTGGCTCGGTGTGCAGTGCGCATGACTAGCGGCACGGAGACTGACGTTGCCATCGACCTCTGACATTCCTTTGACGAGTTCCGTCGACGCACTGAGTGATTTGATCGGTACCGAGCTCCGGATCACGGTAAATCTCAAGAGCAGGATTCTTCGCGCACGCATGAACAACGTCGCACTCGCTGATAGGGCTGAGGTGACAGGGGTCGAACGCGTACTTCGCGAGCAATGGCGAGGAAACCATTCACGCGTGTTGCACACGCTTGGGAATCTGTCGCTCACTGGCTAACAACCCGGAATACTTCGACAAGCCCTTCCATGAGAAACGCGCCATGCCGACGGGATCAGAAGAGAGCTCCTCTGCGCCCGAACGAAGGACTGGGTCACCTCGTGAATGGAATGAAGCAGAAGTCGGCAAACCCGCCAACGGATGCTGACTGGCAGCATCTGCGCCAGGTGCAGAGGTCTATCTGGGTGAGATTCACGACGGGGCCTTGCGCTGTAGATGTTCGCGCAGAGTCATTCGATTCCTAGATCATTTCGGCCAGCTGGTGGTTATGCTCTCCCGCATGAGATCAACAACGGCAATGATCGGCAGTGCTGCACTATCCATCGTGATGCTCGCTGGATGTTCAAGTGGGTCGACGGAGTCAACCGAGCCCTCGTCTGCTGCTACTTCTGCTGCGCAAACCACGACCCTGACGAAAGAAGAGGCAGGGAAGCGCTACCTCGCACTTGTATGCCCGAACAACGCACTCTTGGAAGAGTTCAAGAAGGGTCTTTCGACGCTAACGCTGAACGCGGACAAGAAGGCTCTCGCCACAAAGCTAGCTGCGAGCGAGGCCGAGCTTTCACGTGAGTTGACGGACCCAGCGTACACGTGGCCTTCGAATGTGGCCCAACCGATTGATGACTTCGCGGCTGCCACCTACGCACAATCTGCACAGTTCACAGCAGCTGCCAAGTCTGGGAAGGTCACCGCATTTCGAGAGTCAACTGGCGAGGAAGTCGCGGCCGCCGGTGCGAAGATTCGTTTACAACTCGGATTGCCCCCGCAGGGCTCCGGTTGCTGATCGACGTTTGCGGGTCCGACAGCGTGTAGGAAACCTGACGGTCGCTGGTCCATGGTTCAAGTAGACGGGCGGGCCCAAGGATTTGGTATTGGCTGTGTTGAAGTGGTCAAGCACTTTCCTATTCGAGTCGAACGTCGGAACAACACTCGAGAAGATCCGAACCCGGTGAGTGTTCAGCGATGGCCAAATTTGGTTGTCAGCGGGTAGCGGTATGGCTTGCCGTTGAGTGCGTAGAGGGCCGCCTGCGCGCGTACCGTCTGTACCCATATGGTCCCCGCGATGCTGAGGATCGCGATGGCCCAGAACACGTAACGAGGGGCCTGTGACTCGAGGTAGAGAACTAGGGCAGCAATTGTGATGCCGATGATCGCCCATCGGACGAATATGAATCTGATCGACTCGTAGGCGTGCCTCGAGGCGAAGTCCGAAACGCCAGACTTCAGGACGCGTCGCGCTCGCCACATGGACCGGTGCGCCTGAGCAGCCTGAGCTCGCTCGCGGTAAGGCACTGCCGATTCGAACCGTGTTGCAGTGAATGAAAGATCGCGCGACTTCAGATCAACCCCG
Organism: Candidatus Nanopelagicales bacterium; assembly: GCA_041674545.1. Classification (GTDB taxonomy): domain Bacteria; phylum Actinomycetota; class Actinomycetes; order S36-B12; family UBA10799; genus UBA10799. The sequence continues at coordinate 4,224 of JBAYVO010000106.1, forward strand.
TAGCCGGCGAATCCCCACACGGCTTTCGTCGCATCCCACCAGGTGCCGCTCACGTTCACTGGTCGGGGTTGCCATTCATGTGCCGAAACGAGACCGGTCCACCGGTCCCCATCCCAATACCGGTACGGGTAGTCATGCCACGGATCGGCAAACCACCCCGCAGGTGTGGATGTTGAGGCCGAGGTGTTCACCGTAAGGTCATCTCACCGTCTACCCGGCGCTGGGTGTCGTCTGTAACCGGAATCACCAACGTGGAGGGCGACGTTGTGTCCAGCTAAGCCTCGTTCGGGAACACGGGCTTCCGCGAACGGGCCGCAGCGACTTCGGACCTTAACTACCAATGACACAGTGGGCGGTTCTTCGAGTCTGGGGCTCGGTGCTGCGGCCGCTTCCGTCAGAAGCCAATGCGCTTCCTGGCGGCATCAGGGCTTCATCGTGGGTGGCATGCGCTGCTATCTCGCGGGGCTCCCATAGTCGGTTACGATCTTTAGGTGAGACTCCACCGGGGATCTAGCAGATACTTTCCCGCCGCTGAACCGTCGCAGGGAGTTGTTGCGTGGTGTGATGATCCTTCTGATGCCAACTACGTGCGGCAATGGGATGGCCGGTCGTGGGCGACGATCGCTGATACTAAGGAGCTCTCATTTACGCTCGGAGTCTGCGCGCTGGTTGTGTTCTGGGTAGCACTAGCCGCATCGATCATTGGGCTGGCATCCGGCGGTTTCGGGGTAGCGGTCTGCGCCGCGAGTGTTGCGACAGTTGTAGCTTGGGTCTGGGTCGTGTCATGGGCGCTGCGAATGCCCATCCCGCAGACCTTGCGCAAGTCGGTCCGTCGCATGTTCTTCGTCGGCTGGTAGCCCCCGTCGGATGGACCGTGTTCGTGGACGGCGCGTTGATCGTTCCAAGCGATACCGTGGACGTGTGCCAACCTGGGAGCGTGGACTCGATCCGTATGAGTTCTGCCACGACGCCGATGTCTTTCACACTGACGGTGGTATTGCCGGGATGATGACACGTAGCACCGGCGCAATCGAAGTCACTTTCGACGACGAGCACATTCGTCTCCGCGCTCCGTTCATCATCGGCCCAGATGTTGCAGTCGACAAGTCCGAGGTCTTGGCGGTGTACCGAGGCCCGTGCACCGGATTCCGATTTGTACCTAAGTCTGACGGCTACGGAATCGCAACCTATCGGCTAAGGGGCGCGCGCATTCGAGGCCTCGGGCTCAAGCGATTCGAGGAACGGCTCCGAGCGCGCGGATGGCCGGTTCGACGGCTCTCAATCGGCGCGGAGATTCGCGTCAGTGTGCGCGCAGGGATTGAATGGCTCGTCGGGCCGCGCTCACTCAAAATTCGGTGACGGCAAGCATCGCATCTGAGTGGGAGATGCTTGAAGGCGCAGCAGCAGCAGCTGGTCGAGGATCCCATCGGCCGTTCGACAGGAGGGTTTCGACTTTGACCGACAAGACCGTTGAACAGACCAAGGAACTGGCAGAAGAGATACGAATAGCGGAGAGGACTTTGGCAGAGCTGGGTCAACAACGCAGAGCTGCCGTCGGCCGACTTCGCGATGAAGGTTGGTCCTACCAACAGATCGCCGACGCGCTCGGTGTTACACGAAGTCGCGGCCAGCAGCTGAGCAAATAGCCGATCCGTCTCGTGAGTGCACCTAGCCTGGCGCGGACGCGGAAACCTCGATGTCGATTGGATGGAGGTCGAATGTCAGAGAGCACGGAACGCGAACGCACGCGACTCTCGACGATCGCGATTCTGCTCGCGCTCGCCTCAATCGGAGGAACGGTGCTGTTCGTTTGGCCGTTCTTTCCCCTGAATGTCATCTGGGAACTTTGTTGGGCTCAGCATCAACCGTGACCGCGGCCTTCGCGCTTCGCGCCGGGGAGCCAGCGTCACGGTGGGTGCTCCTGCTGGCGCTCGCCACACTCGTATTGCAAGTGCTAGTCGTGACCTCATTCTGGGCTCCGAGTTTCTTCTATCAAGGCTGATTCTCGATCGATAGCGACGATTTCGATTGCCTCTACTGGTGTCGACGCTGACCCGCATGTGAAGCGTGTTCGAACACGAAATAAACGACCGCTTTGGCTAATTTCGATTTGTAGCGACCGGTTCTTCGCACAGCGAAACGCAAATGAATAGGCAGCAGACAACAAAGATCATTTGCACTCAGTTTCGCACACCATTCACGATTCTCGCCCCAAATCCGCCAAAACCCGCACAAGTCCACCAAAGTCCGATACCCCTTGCAGTACAGGCACTCTCGCCAAATTCGCGAAATTCCCCGGACGCCCACAAACGCCCAGAAACAGCCTTCGTAGGCCTGGGGGTCAAGGGGCGTCGATTCAGTCCCGCCAGCCCAACAAAGTGCTTCCGCAGGTGAAGCGCCATCCCACGCTGACTTGGTAGCGACGGCCCCGCGTTGTTCTGGCAGCCGCCCCAGAGCCTCCTCCACACCGCGCCGACCCAGTCCACCTATTGTTGCTAGATGTCGCCAACTCGAGCTCGCCGCCTGGGCGCGACGGTCGGTGTGCTGATTCTGCTGATCGCCGCCGCCGTCTGGTTGGTGGCGCGTGATGATCGGACGAGGGTTCTCACCGGCAAAGATGCAGCAGTGCCAGCGTCGGCTAGGGGTCAAGCTGCGGACTGGGACGAACAAGGAGTCGATGGGATCTACGGTGTCGACCTCTCCCTATGGGATCACGGCCAAGACGACGAACCCATCGATTTTGAAGCGCTGCGAGCGCAAGGTGTGCGTTTCGCTTTTATCAAGACGTCTGATTCCCACCCACGCGCCGACGCTCAAGCGCAGGACTGGTCGTCTGAAGACGTGCCGGCTGCCAAGGCCGCTGGAATAGACGTCGGCTACTACCAGTACGCCGTGCCGACCGCCAATACCGACGAACTCACTGACCAAGCCAACGAGCTAGCCACGGTGATCTCTGAACGAGTCGGTGAGCTTGAACAGGGTGACCTGCCGGTCGTCCTGGATCTGGAGGAGGCACCGGACACGCTCACTCGCGCGGAGCTGACTCGTTTCGCCACGACGTGGTTGCAGCGGGCCGAGGACTTGACTGGACGAGCGCCGTTGCTCTACTCGAACACCGACTTCTTGCGAACTCGCCTGCTACCGACCGGCGAATTGACGAAGTATCGGCTGTGGCAAGCCGACTACCGAAAAGGGAGCAAGCCCCCGACCGTGCCAGGTTGGCCTGCTGACGCAACTGCGTTCTGGCAGTTCAGCTCAGCAGGGCGCCTTGATGGCAAACCCGGCACCCTGACGGATTTGAACCTGTTCCTCGGCACGGAAGCGGAGTACGAGCGTCTCGCCGGATGGAGA
>JBAYVO010000107.1:0-7469 GCA_041674545.1 Candidatus Nanopelagicales bacterium
AGTCAACTACATCAGGGTCCAGAACCTAGGCAAGGGCCCCGCTGTCGTGGAATGGGTGAGCACTTCGCCGGATGGCATCACCCTGCAACCAGATCTCGATCGAGCGACGCTGAAGCCGGGCGGCAAGGCTTCGTTCAATTTCGCTATCGAGGTTGCGCCGTCTATGGCCGCCGGGACCTACGACGCCCTCGCCCAGGTCAAGCAGCTAGACGTCGCCAAAACCAACGGTGGGATCGTCTACGCCCCAGCGATCGCCAGCAAATTCAAGGTGAAGGTGGTGGGCGAGAAAGGCACCGCGACTTTGAGTTCCGCCTCCGAAGGCGACGGTCAACCCGTTCCGGGGCAATTCAGCATCGCAATGCGCCAACCGGACGGCTCAACGATCCCAGTTGCTGAATCGGCAGCGGGCGTCGTCGAGTTCGAATCGGACCTAGCGGTCGGAAGCTACACCGCCGAGTTTGCGATACCGGGTCTGCTGAGCAAGCAGCAAGACTTCGAGGTCGTCGCCGACGAAACAACTGATGTCACTCTCACCGTGACCACCGTGACGTTTGTGGGTGTGGCCGCCAACGAAGTGACGCGTGCAGACGCCGTGGTTGGCGTCAAACTTCTGGGCGCGATCAGAAGTCAACTCCCACCCGTTGAGGGCCCTGTGACGATCTCAGCCCAGATTACCCGCGATGGTCAGCCGTACGACGCCGTAACGATCGAGCAGCTTCCGACGCTCAATTCCGGCCTGACGAACTTCGAGGAGAGCTACCTCCCAGACGACGTTCTGGCCGACGGTGAGTATGTGTTCACCTACCAACTAATTGCTCCCAAGTTCACGGTCACTGCTGCTGAACAACCGGTGATCGTCGTGTCTGGGTCAAACTCTGGGCTGCTACTCATCTTCCTGATTGCACTGCTCATCCTCATCGGTGGCGGCGTAACGTGGATCGTTGTCCGGCAGCGGACCCGACCCTCACTTCCCGTCGACCCGCCGCTATAGCGGCGCTGGATCGTCATATGAGCAGGTTCTGCCGTTTCGGAGCACGGTCGACGAGTGGATCTCGGGGGCATACACCGTCGCCGCAACTTCCATACGTGGAACGATCCGCGACCGCGCGTGACGATAACCTAGGTTTGTGAGGCGGATTGCCTCACACGATGCGCCCGTAGCTCAATGGATAGAGCAATCGGTTTCTACCCGGTCGGCTGGGGGTTCGAGTCCTCCCGGGCGCGCTTTTTCACCAGCGTGCGTGATTTGTGTGTGTAGAGCACACTTATCACGCACACTGCTGCGCGAACCTTGGGTTCGGCGCGGGCACCTGGGGTTCGGGTAGGGCGTGTGGGCTAGGTGGGCCAAGACGTGAGGCCGTCGCCGATGAGCTTCGCGCCGAACACAAGCAACAGAACCATCATGATGGTGTTGTTGTGACTGGACATGTAGTCGCGCATTTGGCTCAGGCCATGCGCCGCGCGGTCCCCCATCGCCAGGTAGACGATGATCGGGCCGACCACCGTGATCGACGCGATCACGACGAACAATGCGACAGCACTCACGACCTCTGCTGTCGCGAATCCCCCAGTCGCCAGCGAGACCGACATTGCGATGTTCAACGCAAGGTTCTTCGGGCCAACGCCTGAAATGAGCGCGCCCACAACGAATGAACGGCCCACGGTGATCTTGTCGAGTGAGGCCATCCACTTTGGGGACTCTTGCGGATCGCCCTTACGCGGCCGCCGCCGCCAACGCATCGCTGCAAAGAGAAGCAGTAACGCACCCAACGCAATCTTGGCGATGCATCCGGCCACCGTCGCGGACGTCGGGGTGCTCGCCGAATCCGCAGCATTTCCAGCAAAGAGCAAAACCAGCGAACTAATTGCGACGAGACCAAACAGCCATCCGAACCCAAACGCAATGCCGTTGCGCTTCGCTGAAGGTGTACCCAAGATGAGGGCGATGGCGACCACCGCTAGCGGACTGAGCGCCACGCCAACACCGGCAGCTAGGACCTCGCCTATTGCCTGAGCGTTCACGACTTCTCCACGTGTTGAGCGATTCGTCCCACATCGCAGCGAGGCAGGTCCTCAATCCTTGCAGTTCAGTAGCCCGGAAGCCCTCTCGTCAGTTCGATCTAGGGAGCAGATACACAACTCGCTGACCAGGCCGCAACACGGTCAAGCGATGGCGACACGCAGAGGCGCCTTGTTCCCAGGATTCGCGATGTCTGCCGCAAGCAACAAGATCGCCATCGCTAGGCAGACGACGTTGACGACAATTAGGGCGGCATCCGCGAGCATGACTCCGTAGAGCAACCAACCCGCCTGCCCAGTGGCGGCGAGGATCCACGTCGCGCGTGACACCGAGGTACGTTGACCGGCACGGTAGCTCGACACCGATGCACGAAGTTGGGGCACGCGACTCGCGATCGGGAGCAGCACAGCCCCTGCGACAACCACGCCCAACGGCAGGTACATCGCGACTACAAGTAGCAGCCCCAACACGGCAACGATGCCCGTTGCGGGCAAGAGCCACCGCGCGAAACGTGAATGCGCAAGGACGAGCAAGGTCGCTGCCGTGACGATCAGCGAGGCAACGTTGGCGACGACGAGCACGGTCGAATCCGTGCGAAGCCCGTAGACCAGCCACATCGAGACTGCCGCCGCGATCGTCCACCACGTCAATGCGGAAACACCGGCCGTACCCATCCGGTACGCACGGATGGTCTGCGGCACGGACATGAACATCAGCAGCGCCGCCGAGACGTACCCCACCACGTCTACCAATTGCACAGCGCTCACTCCCCTACTCGTCCCACTTTCCATGGAACAGCAGGTGCCGAAATTCGGCAACTGAGTTATCTAGGGGATGAATCACGAAGCCCGCGCATAGCACGCATCGACTAGTCGTAGTAGGCGTCGGCCCAGCCCAGGTATGGACCCCAGGAGTCCATGTCTTCGATCGTCCGCAAACCAACCCGGCCGCCGTACGCGCCCGTCGTGATGACCATTCCACCACCGGCGTACATCGCGATGTGGCGTGCTGCGTTCGGGCTCCACCAGAACATCTGTGCTCCAACCGGCGGTGTGCGATCGCCAGGATGCGCCACCCCGACGCGCTTCGCTCGGTACCACTGAGCGATCGCCGTGGGCAGTCGGCCACCGGCGGGGTCGTACGCATCGTCGACGAAGCCGAGGCACAGGCCGTCATAGTGCGAACCGCCTCCGACCCACTTCATCGCCCAAGCCAGCGCCTGTTGGGCATTGCGGCCCGTCCCCTTGGTGCGGGCGATTCCCGAAGCCGCCATGAGCTTGGCTTGCAGCGCTTCGTATTGCCGCTTGACTTCACCGCGAAGCCGCAGCGACTCGGCAAGGGAGTTCTTACTGACTTCAATCAGGCGAGCGATCTCGGCCTTCGCTGCGGCCGCTGAGTTACGTGCATTGTTGGCATCGTTGCGGCGTTCGCTTGCGATGGCAGCCTGGTCCTGGGCCTGCTGTTCGAGGTCCTTCAGCGTCGCCAATGTGTCGGCAAGTGCTGCCTGTAGGGTCGTCAACTGCTCAAACACGGCGTCATTGCCGCGAGCGGTGCGCCGAATGGCCTCCATCTGGGCGGCAAAGTCCGCGGCATCTTGAGCATCAAGCAACAGACTCAGTTCGACGGACTCATTGCCGTTGATGTAGTTCTGGCGGGCGATGCCGGCAATCTTCTGCTTGAGAGCCTCCATCCGCTCCCGCGCCTCGGCAACCTTCACCTTTTGGGCCGCAACCTCGGCTTCAGCGAGGCGGACCTGCTCGGCAGCGGCCTCCGCTGCTGCCTGCGCCTGCGCAAACTTTGCCTCTGCCTTGGCCAATGCGTCATTGGCTGCTGGCAACTTGCCCTGCGCATCATCAACGCGCTTCTCCGCCGCGTCGACGGCCTTAGTCGCCTGCGTCAGCTTGACCTTCGCCGCTTCGACGTCGTCCTTCAGTGAGGCGGGCGCGACCGCGGGAGCCGTCTGAGGCGCGACTGAAATTGCCGGCGAAGCGATTCCTCCGGTGGCAATCAGCGTGAGGGAAACGAGTGAGACCGCAACTGACCGAGACGCTCGACGTCCCAACTTCGCACCGGGTTGACCCTGCTGCGGACATGTGGAGTCATGTGCACCAGGAGTGGGCTGAGGTCCGCGCATCTGTCGTTTCATTTGCGTGAACGCTACGGCGTACGGTCTCTCATCGGAACTACCGTGGGCCGGCGTGTCCCCACACAGGGTCATCTCGGCGAGGTGCCTGGAGAAATTTGGCCGTTTAGCGGACCTGGCTTTACCAAGCCAGGCGTGCCGCGTGTGCCGCGACGGCCTTTACGGCAGGTACTCCGTCAGCGGGGCGGGACGCAATCCACGGCGCTTTGCCATCGCCATGACGGACTTGAGTTCGCCTGGCAGAGTCGGCGTGAAGTGAAACAACACGATGTCGCCCTTGCTTAGCGCACCTCGGATGAACTTGAATTTGCCGTTTTCGGCCAGCCCGTTCCACATCACGATGTGTTGGATTCCGCACCCGCTGGCAACCGCATCGATCTCCTTGCGCCGGGCGGGCGACGTCGTCGCGTAGCCACCATTGCCGTAGGGCGGGCGAAGCATCGTGGGAACGCGACCGAACTCCTGCCCGAAGATCTCCTGCGGGCGGCAGATCTCGTACACCAGCGGCGTGCTCGCGCTGGTCAACGATTTGTGGTTCATCGTGTGATTCTCGATGGATCCACCCTGCGACGCGAACTGCCGGAAGTAGTCCCACTGCCCGGCAACTGAAGCGTTCGTCAAGAACACCGTCGCCGGAATCTTCCGCTTCTTCACGTAGTCAAGCGCGGCAGGACTCTTGGTGTTCCCATCATCGATCGTGATGAAGAAGACCGGATCCTTTGTCTTAATCTGGAACGTCCGCTTAATCTTCTTCTTCGTTCCAACCGGTGCATTGGGGTCGGAGGGACTCACTGGCGCTTCACTCGGCTCGTCGGTGGGCAAGTCAGTCTCGCCGTAGGGCGTCGGTGCGCTAGACGTTGAGCCCTGGCTGACCGATGGATCGGCTACGCCGCCGTCTCCCCCAACGGCTGCGGTACATGCCGTCAGGATCACAATGGCCACGGCCGCACCAACGACGCTGAGGTGCCTGCGCTGACTCATGAGGATCCCAACAAAGTGCCGAATAGCCCCCGACTGACCACGGATGCGGCACGAATAACACCCCTGGATTGGGCACCATCCTACGTGTGACCTGCGGTTTTGCAAGATCTCGAATGTGTGACGTCAACGATGGGACCGCCCTTCGGGCCTCATAACGATCCGAACCTTTACGCGTTGCGCAGCTAGAACGGGAGCAGGAGCAATAGGGTGGCGGCCATGCCTGTTGCTGACCCACTTGTATGGATCGACTGCGAAATGACCGGTCTTGATCTGGGCGCCGACGCGCTCATTGAAATCGCCTGCGTGGTGACTGATTCTGACCTCAACGAGGTTGACGCCGGATTGACGGTCGTCATCACGCCACCAGCCGCTGCGCTGGAACAGATGGGCGACTTTGTCCGAAACATGCACGTGGAGTCGGGACTGCTCGACGAGTTGGCGGCAGGCACGACGCTCGCCGACGCCCAGGCGCAAGTGATGGAGTACGTCAGGGGCCACGTCGCCGAGGGCACGCGCGCACCACTGTGCGGATCGAGTGTGTACGTCGACCGCGGCTTCCTCGCTCGCGATCTTCCGGAGTTCAACGACTTCTTGCACTACCGCGTACTCGATGTGTCGAGCTTCAAAGAGGTCATTCGGCGCTGGTACCCGAAGGTGTACTACGCGAGCCCGGACAAACACGGTGGGCACCGCGCGATGGCCGACATTCGCGAGTCAATCGCCGAGCTTCGCTACTACCGCGAGGCCGTCCTGGTGCCACTACCTGGGCCAAGCACGTCAGAGGCGCGCGAGATCGCCGCCGGGCACGTGATCAACTAACAACCCAGGTTCGGCGGACGTGCCTAGAACAGCGCATTCGCCAATTGCGTGCGGGCAGCGGCAACATCTGGATCTTGATTGCCAACGAGCTCAAACAAGCTGACCAGGTGTTCGCGCGCTGCTTTACGTTCGTCGCCGGAGGTCGCACGAACCAGCGCAATCATGCGCCCAAACGCGCCGCGGGCATCACCATTGAGCAGTTCGATATCTGCTGCCTGTTTGACCGCTGCTAGGTCACCGGGGGCGGCATCGGCTGCAGCGATCGCCGCCACGGCATCGACGCCATCCGTGCGCCGCATCAACTGGACGCGGATCAATCCGGCGACGGCATCGGGTTCCTGCGGGTCGGTTTCGAGAATGTCGCGGTAGGCCTTCTCCGCGCCGTCCCAATCGCGGGCCTCGAATGCATCGAACGCGGCGTCGAATCGCGCATCGTCGGCAAGTTCGGCCTCAGTCGGTTCAGCAGCTTCGACTGGGGCGGGCGTACCGACCGATCCAGCGACCCCGTTCTCGGCGGCAACCTTGATGAGTTCGTCCATGATCTGGCGTAGCTCTGGCTCGGGCATCGCGCCCTGGAACATCGGCACTGGCTGGCCCTTGATGATCGCCACCACCGTCGGAACCGACTGCACCTGGAACGCTTGGGCAATCGCTTGTTGCGCGTCAACGTCGACCTTGGCCAGCACCCATGTGCCAGCGTCATCATTGACAAGCTTCTCGAGCACGGGCGACAGCTGCTTGCACGGTCCACACCACGTCGCCCACAAGTCGATGACCACCGGAACCTGGAATGACCGATCGATCACCTCGGTCTGGAAGTTCTCCGCCGTGGCGTCGAATACCAGCGATGCGGGTGCGGCGGCCTCGGGATTGGCAGCGAGTTGGGCTGCGCGTTCCTCAGCTTGCCGCTGCTGCTCGCGAGCTTGAGCAAGCGCAGCTAAGTCGACTGCACCTCTGACGGGAGCACTACTTGCAGGGATCGAACCGGCACGACCTGGAGGAACTTGGGCACTCATACGTGCCATTCTGCCAGTGTCGGCAATCTTGCGACACCACGACCAACGAGACCGCAGAGCTTCAGGCCACCTGCTCGCCCTCGCCTACCGCTGGCCGAGACGCTAGACCCTGGCAGGTTCGCGGTATTCGCCCCACTCTTCGCGCAATACACCGCAAATCTCACCCAGCGTCGCTTCAGCGCGAACCGCGTCCAGCATGAGCGGAACGAGGTTGGTGGTGCCTTGGGCTCCAACCCGTAGGGCGGCAAGCGTGCGATCTAGCGCGGCGGCATCCCGGTCATCGCGGCGGGCTGCAAGCGTCTCCTTCTGGGCTCGCTCTACCTCGTGCGAGATGCGCATTATCTCCAGCGATTCGTCAGTTTCGTCGGTGTGGATCGTGACGCCGACCTGCTTCTTTTCGCCCTTTTCCAGCGCGATCTGATAGGTGAAGGCCGAGTCGGCGATCTCGGATGAGAACCAGCCATCGTCGATCCCGCGGAGCAAACCAGCA
>JBAYVO010000108.1:0-7427 GCA_041674545.1 Candidatus Nanopelagicales bacterium
TCCCCCATCGTGGCTCTGTGCGGCACGGACGGCACAGCGGCCTTCACCAACCAACACGGTGGTCAAGGGCAACCCGCGCAGGCGCTCACCCGCTTCAAGGTTGGAACCTTGGCACCTTAGAGCTAGACCCGGTAGACGTCGTACACGCCTTCGACACCACGCACCGTCTTCAGCAGCGACCCAAGGTGCTTCGGGTCCGCCATCTCGAAGGAGAACCTCGAGAGTGCGATCTTGTCTCGGCTTGTCGCGACTGATGCGGACAGGATGTTCACGTGCTGATCCGAGAGCGCTCTGGTGACGTCTGACAAGAGTCGCGATCGGTCGAGCGCCTCGACCTGAATGTTGACCAGGAAGATGCTGTTCGACGTTGGCGCCCAATCCACCTCGACCATGCGAGATTCGTCTTCGCTCAACGCGGGAACGTTCACGCAGCTCGCACGGTGGACAGAAACGCCAGAACCTCGGGTGATGAAGCCGACGATCTCGTCGCCAGGAACTGGCGTGCAGCAGCGCGCGAGCTTGACCCAAATGTCTTCCATACCGCTGACGACAACCCCAGGGTCCATCGATCCGCGGGTCCGGCGCGGCCTGACCTTGGCGGGGGTCGTGTCCTCCGCTAGGTCCTCCGCGGCACCTTCTTCGCCGCCTACGGCTTGCACAATTCGAGTAACAACCGAAGCAGCTGATAGACGGCCCTCACCGATTGCCGCGTAGAGCGCGGTGATGTCGGCGTAGCGAAGATCCTGGGCGATCGGCACCAGGCTCGTGGTGGTCATCAATCGTTGGATCGGCAGCCCCTGTTTGCGCATTGCGCGACCCAGCTGATCCTTGCCGAGTTCGACTGCTTCTTCGCGGCGTTCCTTCGAGAACCAACCCTTGATCTTGTTGCGCGCCCGCGGGGAAACCACGAAGGTGAGCCAGTCGCGGCTCGGGCCGGCGTTCTCCGCCTTTGAGGTGAACACCTCGACGACGTCGCCGTTCTCAAGCTTGGACTCCAGCGAGACAAGATTGCCATTCACACGCGCACCGACGCATCGGTGTCCAACTTCGGTATGCACGGCGTACGCGAAGTCGACCGACGTGGAGCCGGCGGGCAGCGCAATGACGTCGCCCTTTGGCGTGAACACGTAGACCTCAGTGTTTGCCAAGTCGTAGCGCAAGGTGTCGAGGAACTCCGCAGGATCTTCCGTTTCGCGCTGCCACTCGAGGAGTTGCCGCAGCCAACCCATGTCGTCGGGTCCATGCTTACCGCCAACGTCATCCTGCTTGTAGCGCCAGTGCGCGGCGACCCCAAACTCAGCTGAGCGATCCATCTCGTAGCTGCGGATCTGCAACTCGACCGGCTTGCCTTCCGGTCCGATCACGGTTGTGTGCAATGACTGGTACATCGTGAACTTCGGCATCGCGATGTAGTCCTTGAACCGACCCGGGACTGGATTCCAGCGTGCATGCACAACCCCGAGTGCTGCGTAGCAGTCGCGTACCGAGTCGACCAAGATCCGAACGCCAACGAGGTCGTAAATGTCAGCAAAATCGCGACCACGCACGATCATCTTCTGGTAGATCGAGTAGTAGTGCTTTGGCCGACCAATCACCTTCGCTTTGATCTTTGCCGAACGAAGATCGTCCTCCACTGCGGCGATCACCCGCGTCAGATATTTGTCGCGACTCGGCTGCCGTTGAGAAACAAGGCGAACGATCTCTTCGTACATCTTCGGGTAGAGAGTCTCGAACGCGAGATCCTCTAGTTCCCACTTCATCGTGTTCATACCGAGGCGGTGAGCCAACGGCGCGTAGATCTCGAGGGTTTCGCGGGCCTTTCGCTCCTGTTTGTCCGTCGGCATCCACTTGAGTGTGCGCATGTTGTGCAGCCGGTCGGCGAGCTTGATCACGAGGACACGAATGTCTCGCGCCATCGCAACAACCATCTTGCGGACCGTCTCCGCAGTGGAGGCGTCACCGTACTTCACCTTGTCGAGTTTGGTGACGCCGTCAACGAGCCTGGCAATCTCATCGCCGAACTCGGCTCGCAGGTTGTCAATCGAGTACGCCGTGTCTTCGACCGTGTCGTGCAGGAGGGCCGCTGCCAGCGTCGGCGCCGTCATGCCGAGATCAGCAAGAATCCCTGCGACGGCAACGGGGTGGGTGATGTATGGATCGCCGCTACGCCGGACCTGATGCTTGTGATAGTCCGCGGCAACTTCGTAAGCGCGGACGACAATCTGCCGATCGGCCTTCGGGTGGAACTGACGCAGCTTTCGAAGCAGCGGCTCGATCTCGGGGTAACTTGCACGCGAGCCACCAAGGCGGGCCAGTGCGCGGCGACGCAGCGGCGTCGGACTGTCGGGGGCGCCGGGACTCGCAATCTCTTGTGTCATGAGCCCCTCCCACTTCGTCGTGAGGGCCACCTACCAGAATTCTGGGGTGGTCCAGCGCTACCTCGAACCTACCCCGGCAGTCTAGTAGGCCACGTCACCGATCAGTTGTCGGATTTGCCCCGTTTGCTGCGCGGCTGCTTCTTCGGCTGATTCCGGGGGCCCTGACGATGCGGCCTGTTCTTTCGCTCCTCATCATCCGCGGCAAGGACCGCAGCAGTAGCGGCGACAGTCTCGGCACCTGAGTCGCCTGTTGTTGGCGCGCTGCCAGGTAGACCATCTGAGACGTATGCAGGAACCTTGGCAGCCTTCTCGCTTGCCTTGCGTTCCAGTCCACTACGACGAGCCGCCACGCGCGCACTCAGCGCCTTCATCGCCGGTTCGCGTTCCTTCATCTGGCACAGGAACGGTGTCGCGACGAAGATTGATGAGTACGTTCCAGCGGCGGTACCGATGAACAGGGCCAACGCCAGGTCCTTCAGCGTGCCGGCACCAAGCAGACCTGCTCCGACGAACAAAATCGCGGCAACCGGGAGCAACGCGACCACAGACGTGTTGATCGATCTGATGATCGTCTGGTTGACGGCCAAGTTTGCGGCTTCGCTGTACGTCTGCCGGCTTTGACCCAGGATTCCTCGGGTGTTCTCTTTGACCTTGTCGAAGACGACAACCGTGTCGTAGAGCGAGAATCCCAGAATTGTCAAGATTCCAATCACGGTTGCCGGGGTCACCTCGAATCCAACCAACGCGTAGATACCGATCGTAATGATGAGGTCGTGCGCCAATGCGACGAGCGCAGCGACCGCCATTCGCCACTCAAAATAGATCGAGAGGAACAGCGTGACCGCTATCAGGAACACCAACAGCCCGGTGAGAGCCTTCTTGGTGATCTCGCTGCCCCATGTGGACCCGACGAGCTGAATCTTGACGTCAGCAGGTGTCACTTGGCAGGTCGTTGCAAGGGCGTCAACGACAGTCTTGCTCTGCTCCGGCGAGAGCTCAGCAGTTTGAACCCGGATCTGGTTGTTGCCCAATTGCGTCACGGTCGGATCCGGAGCACCAGCGCCGGTTGCGGCGTCGCGCACCGTTTCGACAGAACAATTCGTTGCTGGAACCTGGAACTCCGCGCCACCTTGGAACTCGATTCCAAAGTTCAGCCCGCGGCCAAAGAGGCCGACCAGCGCGAGCAACAAGATGATGCCCGAGAGCGTGTACCAGCGTTTGCGGTTGCTGACGATGTTGTAGCTAACTTCGCCGCGGTACATCCGCGACGCGATTGAATCAGACTTGGCCATCAGACCTCCTCCCCTTCACTCGCTGCCTTAGTGTCCCTTGACGACTTTGTACCGAAGCCCGCGATCGCGGGTTCCAACTCGTCGTCCGGGCCTGAGTCGTCCTTGTCCGGGGCTTTGCGATCTGCTTTGCGTTTGCCCTTCGCGGCGCGCGCCTCAAGGATCTCGCGACTCGGCTCAACGCCTAGGCGTTCGGGGCTTACACCCGTCAGCGGACCACCGCGAATAAACCACGGGCTGCGCGCAAGCAACGTGACGAGGGGCCTGGTGAACAGGAACGCCACCACAACGTCAATCACCGTGGTCAAGCCCAGCACGAAAGCAAAACCTCTGACGTTACCGACCGAGATGAAGTAGAGGATCGCTGCTGCGAGGAACGAGACGAAGTCAGCTGCAAGAAGAGTGTTTCGAGCCTTACTCCAGCCCGTCTCACACGCTGCACGCAGGGACTTACCTTCGCGCACGTCATCACGTATTCGTTCGAAGTAGATGACGAAGGAGTCGGCCGTGATACCGATTGCCACAATCGCACCAGCGACACCTGCGAGGGTGAGCGCCAGCCCGACTGTCCGGCCGAGGATCACGAAGACCGCGTACGTGATGACCGCAGCGACCACGAGGCTGACGACAGCGACGATGCCGAGGGCGCGGTAGTACAGCAGCAGGTACAGAACGACGAGGAGGAGACCAAGCGCTCCGGCAATCAAACCGGCTTGCAGTTGTTCAGAACCGAGGGTCGGGGAAACCGACGTGATCTCAGCAATCTGCAAGTTGACGGGCAGCGCGCCGTACTTCAGTACGTTCGCAAGGTCTTTAGCTGCCTCGATCGTGAAGTTGCCGTTGATCGATGCGGTTCCACCGAGAATGGGTTCTTGGAAGTACGGCGACGAGACCACGAGGCCATCAAGCACGATGCCGAATTGGTTCTGCGGCGACGGCAACGGCACGAGCCTCGTTGAGACGTCAGCAAGCGCCTTGGCACCCTCGGTGTCGAAGGTCAGGTTGACTTGCCACCCTCCGGCGCCGGTCTGCGGCAATTGTGCTTGCGCGTCCGTAACCTGTGTTCCCTTAATGAACGCCGGCTCGAGCAGGTATTTGGCCGAACCGTCGTTGGAACAGGTGACTAGCCATTCTTCAGGCTTGTCGGGAGTTCCACCCTTGTAGTTGTCGGGAATCGAACAATCGAGCTCAGCGAATGCCTTTTGGAGTGCCGCGTTGTTCGTCGGCGATTGGATCGGTGGACGAACCGTGGATGAGGCAGCAGTGGAGGAGGTAGGCGTCGGCGCTGGCGTTTCCGCTTGCGCTGGCGCCGCACCTACCGCCGAGCCCTTCTTCGCCTTCTTTGTTGCTGTGGGGGCTGGCGTAGGAACAACGCTCGGTTCCGGTTCCGGCAAGACTGTCGCCCCGGACGCCTCTTCCTGAACGACCGGACGGAAGTCAAGGAGTGCAGTCTGTGAGAGCTGTTGTTCTAATCCTTGCCGATTCTCCCCAGGCACCGAAACGACGATGGCCGATCCAGTACCTGAACCCTGAGTCGTCACTTCAGCCTCGGAGACACCGAGGCCATCCACACGTTGGCGGATGATCTCCACGGCTTGGTCAAGCTGTTCGCCTGTGACGTTCCCACCATCGCTAACCGACTTGGGAACGAGCGTTACCTGGGTGCCACCTTGCAGGTCCAGCCCTAGCCGAGGACTGCTGTCTTGGCCGGGCCAAAACGCCCACGCCACAAGGCCGAAGGTGACCACCATGAGCAGAATGAGAGAGCGCCAGGGACGTACTTTCGCCGGGGATGCCATGTCGCGCCGCTCTTATTGATTGCGCGAGGCATCTACGACAGACGCCTCTCCGCTGCTGATGTCTGCAACTACGTCGGACACGTCCGCAGTCTTTGCTTCGGACTTGGGCTCGTCGACCACCTTGGCGATTGCCTCTCGCACGTAGTGGACAACAACGCCGTCGGCGATCTCTAGACCTACTTCAGCGTCCCCGAGTTCTCGGATGTAGCCGAACAGGCCTGCTGTTGTCATGACTCGCTGGCCGACCTTCAGTTCATTCTGAACCGCCATGGCCGCCTTTTGCCGCGCCTTAGCTGGTCGCAGTACAAGCAGGAAGAAGGCAAATGCGAGAACCGCCAGCATCAGCAGGGGGGTGACGTTCACAAAAACTCCGATCGAGAACGGGTGCAGGCATGCGTCAACTCGTGACGCACGTACGCGCTTTAGGCGATCCTAACCCTCAAGCTCCGCTTCAATTGGCAGCGCCGCCTGCGCTCCGCGTGTTGCTCCGCCGCCAAATGCGTTCGAATCTGGGGCAATTCCGCAGTAACTCCACGCCGCTGGCGTCGCAACCCGACCGCGTGGTGTCCGCATGATGAAGCCTTGCCGAACGAGGAACGGCTCGACAACACTCTCGACAGTCTCCGGTTCCTCGCCGACAGCCACGGCCAAGGTTGACAGTCCCACCGGACCCCCTCCAAAGCTCTTGACCAACGCTTCGAGCACGGAGCGGTCTAGCCGGTCTAGGCCCTGTTCATCGACTTCAAAAAGCGCAAGCGCAGCTTGGGCAGTCTCACGATTGATCTGACCGTCGCCGTGGACCTGCGCGTAGTCTCGGACCCTGCGCAGAAGTCGATTCACAATGCGCGGCGTGCCACGCGAGCGTCCTGCGATCTCGCTCGCTCCGTCCCGATCAAGTGGAACGCCCAGCAAACTGGCAGACCGGACGACAATCAGTTCAAGGTCGTCGGGATCGTAGAACTCCATGTGAGCGGTGAACCCGAATCGATCCCGCAGCGGCCCGGGCAAGAGGCCTGCTCTGGTTGTCGCGCCAACCAATGTGAAGCGCGGCAGATCCAAAGGAATCGCTGTTGCCCCTGGACCTTTTCCAACAATGACGTCGACTCGGTAATCCTCCATCGCGAGGTACAGCATTTCCTCCGCTGGCCGAGCGAGCCGGTGAATCTCATCGAGAAACAAGACCTCGCCAGGCTGGAGGCTAGTGAGTAACGCCGCCAAGTCTCCAGCGTGGCTAATCGCCGGGCCCGAGCTAATCCGCAAGGGCACTCCGAGCTCTGCGGCAACGATCATGGCGAGAGTCGTCTTGCCCAACCCTGGCGGCCCGGACAACAACACGTGATCCGCGCTCCGATCGTCCTGTTTGGCAGCTTGCAACACCAAACCCAGCTGCGAACGGACGCGGTGCTGACCAATGAACTCGTCGAGCGAATGTGGCCGCAGGGCACCCTCCGCGGCGTTGTCCTCCGGAAGGGGTTCCGGTGCGACCATTCGCGGATCTTCGTCAATCATCGGCGACTCATCCCACGTAGGACGCGCGCCAACATGTCTGCCACGCTTGGCTCGGAATCGGAAGCGCCGTCGGTGGCCGCGCCCAGGCGTTGCTCAGCCTCGGCGACTGCAACAGCCTCCTCCGCCTCCCGCGCGGACCAACCCAACCCAACAAGCGCCTCGCGAACTTGTCCCTGCCAACTCTCATTCCCGCTCGCCTGAGCGTTCGCGCGGGACTCGGCCGAAGTACCGACGGGCGGGCCGAGCTTGTCGACCAGTTCAAGAATGAGCCTTTGGGCACCCTTCTTGCCGATGCCGGAGATCTTCGTCAACGCTGCTTCATCCTTACGGGCAACGATCGTTCGCAACTCGTCTGCCGAGTAGGTTGCCAACGCGGCCATAGCGATGCGGGGGCCGATCCCAGAGACCGACTGCAGAATCTGGAATGCGTCGCGATCAGGCGCACTCAGGAA
>JBAYVO010000109.1:0-7343 GCA_041674545.1 Candidatus Nanopelagicales bacterium
GCCCGCAACCAACCCTTGACCACCCGCAAAGATGTAGGCCAATACGGTGATGACGATGCCGGTGATCGTGACCGAAATGATCGGGACTCGCAGCATCTGTTTGTCAGCGGCCTCGGCGGTGTATGGCTCGGGCCCGTCGGTGGGAGTCGTCATGATGCCCCGACGCTAACACGACAGACGCGATGCGCCTGCACCCGGAACACGCGGGCACTGGTGGCTTTGTTGCGGAGTACCCGGCGAGGTCGAATGGTTACGCGACGGTCGTGGAATCGCGGGTCGCCGGCCAGAACACCGCAATTGCCAGGCCGATCACGCCCACCAAAAACAGCGTGAAAGAAACCGCAGCGGGCACAAATGCCAGTAACACGGCACAGAAGGCGATGAGTGCCGTCCACGCATGCATGAGGCCGACGGCGCGTCGCTGCGAGTGGCCTAGCTCCAGCAGGCGGTGATGCAGGTGTTGCTTATCTGGTGCAAACGGACTGCGTCGAGCGCGCGTACGCCTAACAACGGCGAGAGCGACATCTAGGAGCGGAATCGCTATGACCGCGGCTGGCAGTATCAGCGGTAGCAACGTCGGCAAGAGAACCGACTCCTGCAGAGAGCTCGGGTCAACCCGGCCGGTCAATGTGATCATCGATGCCGCAAGCAGTAAGCCGATGAGCATCGAACCGGTATCGCCCATGAATATTTTGGCCGGGTTGATGTTGTGGGGCAGGAAGCCTATGCAGACACCTGCAAGAAGCGCGCAGGTCAACGTCGCCAAGGTCGCCCGGTCAATCTGATTGCCCACACTGAGCAGGTAGGAGTACGCAAACAACGCCAGGGCGGCGATCCCTACGATCCCCGCCGCTAGACCATCAAGGCCGTCGACAAAGTTCACCGCGTTAACGGTCAACACCACAATCAACACCGTGAGAAGCACGCTCGCGAGCGGATCGAGCAACAGAGTGCCATCGATTGGAAGCCACAACACTTGGATCCCGAGCAACGCCATCGAGCCTGCGGCAAGCACTTGTCCGACAAACTTGGTCGGTGCGTCCAAGCCCCATCGGTCATCGGCCAACCCGAGCAACAAGATGATCGTGCATCCCACCATCAGCGCCAACGGCTGCGAATCTGTGACGAACACATCCTTCATCAGGGGTAGTTGACTCGCCAGGATTAGTCCAACAACGAGGCCCGCGTACATCGCGAGCCCACCCCACCGGGGGGTCGGTTCATCATGGACGTCGCGATCACGAACTTCGGCCATCGCACCGCACCTGATCGCGAGCTTTCGCACCGGTGGCGTCATCAAGTACGTGACTGCGCCCGCAGCAAGAAGGCACAGCAGATATTCACGCACCTTGCTCTCCCTACGGGATCAACCAACGCATCACTCGTCCACGAGTGCACGCGAATGCTTCGTGTGTCCGACGCTAGCGGCTACGGACGAGGGTAGGCCGGGAATCGCTCAACCAACGCCGACACACCCGCACGAATCGCTTCCGGTGATTCGGTTCCGCGGACTGCGCCACCGATGAGGGAGGCGATCTCCTTCATCTGCTCTTCGCCCATGCCCTGGGTGGTGACGGCGGGAGTTCCGACCCGAATTCCCGACGCGACGCTCGGCGGTTGGGGGTCGTACGGGATCGCATTCTTATTCAGCACGATTCCAACAGCGTCGCAGCGCTCTTCTGCTTGGGCTCCGGTGACATAGATGCCCTGGAGGTCCAAAAGCGCAAGGTGGGTGTCAGTCCCGCCTGTGACCGGCCGCATTCCTTGCGCGGCTAGGGCCTCGGTGAGCACCTGGGCGTTCTTGATGACCTGTGTGGCGTACTCCTGGTACGCCGGAGTGGACGCTTCCTGAAGCGCAACCGCCTTCGCGGCCACCGCGTGCATCAGTGGGCCGCCCTGCATCATCGGGAACACAGCCTTGTCGATTGCGGCCGCGTGCTCCTGCTTGGCGAGGATCATTCCGCCGCGAGGACCCCGCAGGACTTTGTGGGTCGTGAATGTGACGACGTCGGCGTACGGCACCGGGCTCGGAATAGCCTTTCCAGCAACAAGTCCGATGAAGTGCGCGGCATCAACCATAAGGATGGCGCCGACTTCGTCAGCGATCTCGCGGAAGGCGGCGAAGTTGATGAGCCGCGGGATCGCCGAACCACCGCAAATGATCATCTTTGGTCGGTGTTCGCGAGCGAGGTCGCGCACCTGGTCATAGTCGATGTCCTCGGTGTCTTGGCTCACGCCGTAGTGCACCGCGTTGAACCACTTACCCGAGAACGACACCTTCGTACCGTGGGTGAGATGACCGCCATGGGGCAGGCTCATCGCGAGGATGGTCTCCCCCGGCTTGACGAACGCGCCATAGACCGCAATGTTCGCGCTTGCACCAGAGTGTGGCTGCAGATTCGCATGATCGGCTCCGAACAGCGCCTTCGCACGCTCGATGCCGAGTGTCTCCGCTTTGTCGACTTCGGCGCATCCGCCGTAGTACCGGCGGCCTGGATAGCCCTCCGCATACTTGTTGCTCAGGACCGAACCAAGTGCGGCGAGCACGGCGGGACTGGTCAGGTTTTCGCTCGCAATAAGCTGCAAACCACCGCGGGTACGGTCGAGTTCAGAGAGCAGGATTCCAGCGATTTCGGGATCTTCGGACTGCAAAGCGGCAAAGTCGGATCCCCAGAACGGCACGTCGGTCATGGTCTGGAGTCTACGTGTGGGAAGAATCAGGGCGTGATCCGACGCTTTAATGCCCTAAATCCAGAGGAACTCACGCGCGGAATTACAGCCGCGACGGCTGCCGCGCGGCGTGGCGAACTCGTCGTAGTGCCGACCGAATCGGCATACGGAATCGCCACCGACGCGTTCAGCGTGACTGGTCTGGCCAAGCTGCGGGAGCTCAAAAATCGCGGATCTGAACTCCCCGTTCCGGTCATGATTGGTTCAGCGATGACGGCGGATGGTCTGATCTCAGGCCTCAGCACGAGTGCGCGCGACTTGATTACAGCGTTTTGGCCTGGCCAATTGACGCTGGTGGGAATCGCTCAACCGACACTCTCGTGGCGGGTCAGTGCCGAAGGGGACGCGAGCGTCTCGATTCGAATGCCCATCCACCCCGTCGCGTGGCAACTGGCGAAGAACCTCGGCCCGTTGGCACTCACAGGTGCGAATGTTGCAGGTTCAGACTTGCCAATGACCTGCGATGGCGTGGCGGATGTGTTCGGTTCAACTGTTGCGGTGTACCTCGATGCAGGCCGAGTAGAGGGCGGCGAGACTTCATCCGTGGTCGATGTGACAAGCGATCCGCCGACGCTCTTACGCGAAGGGGCGGTCAGTACCGACGCTCTGCTCGCAGTGGTGCCAAACCTCATCGTTTCCGACGGGCAGCCGTAACTCGAGGTCTGCCGGCGAGGTCAGTCGCGTCGACGACATCGGTGAAACCGCCCGCGGCGCGGGCAAGTTCTGGGAATCCGGCGGTGCCACCCCCCTCACCCTGCTCGTCGCCGTGTTCGAGCAAGAGCAGTCCGCCGGGTCGCAGCAAGGTCACAGCTTGCTCGACGACATCACGAACGACGTCGAGTCCGTCCGGTCCGCCATAGAGTGCGATGGCCGGATCAAAGTCGCGAACTTCGGGGTCCCGAGGAATCGCCTCGGCCGGGATATAGGGCGGGTTGCACGTCAGCAGATCAACAGCACCTGCCAAGTCGTGCAAAAGTGCAGCGGCCTCTCGCGCGTCTCCATTGATGAGCGTGAGTGAAGAACGTGCTGCTGTTAGTTCTGACGAGTGCGCGCCGACGTTGCGGGTGGCCCACTCGAATGCTTCAGCGGAAAGTTCGACGCCCGTCGCGCGAACGTGAGTCAGCTCTGTTGCTATCGCCAGTGGGATAGCAGCGGAACCCGTACACAGATCGACAACCACGAGCGGCGAGCTTGCGTCACGCGCACCAAGCGCCGCCAGCTCGACGAGTGCCAAGTCAACGAGGGTCTCGGTCTCGGGCCTTGGGATGAAGACTCCCGGCCCAACCTGTAAGACCAAGTGCCGGAAATACGCCTCCCCCGTCAGATGCTGGAGTGGCTCGCGTGTGCAGCGGCGATCGAGGAGCGCGTCGAAGTCCGATAGTTGTTCGGTGGTCAACGTCACGAGTATGGGCAGGCGGGAACGCTGTACCCCGGTGACGTGCACAAGCAGAAGCTCAGCATCAACTCTGGGAGAAGCAACCCCGGCAAGTTCCAAACGTGTGCTGGCACGTTTGAGTACCTCCGAGACCAACAGGCCTGGCGCGGCGGCGTCGTCCACTACCGGGCTAACGCGCGCTGACGGCTCACTCGCCTGCCAGCCGAGCGGCAGTGTCGGCATCGACACAGGATTGGATGACGGGTTCTAGTTCGCCATCGAGGACTGCATCAAGGTTGTACGACTTGTAGCCGGTTCGGTGATCCGCGAGCCGGTTCTCTGGGAAGTTGTAGGTGCGAATGCGCTCCGAGCGATCAACAGTTCGCACCTGCGCGCGGCGCACATCCGAAGCCTCGGCGGCGGCCCGCTCTTCCTCCGCCGCGATCAGCCTGGCGCGCAGGATCCGCATTGCTGCCTCGCGGTTTTGCAGCTGCGACTTCTCGTTCTGACATGAGGCGACAACGCCCGTGGGAATGTGAGTGATCCGGACCGCTGAGTCGGTCGTGTTGACGCTCTGCCCGCCTGGACCTGACGACCGATATACATCGATGCGGAGGTCATTTGGGTCGATCTCGACCTCGACCTCTTCAGTTTCTGGAAGAACGAGGACTCCTGCGGCGGACGTGTGGATTCGGCCCTGAGATTCGGTGACCGGAACCCGCTGCACCCGGTGAACGCCGCCTTCGAACTGCAACCGGTCAAATGGTGAGTCGCCAGGCTCGGGCACACCCTTGGCCTTGACCGCGACCGCAACATCTTTGTAGCCGCCGAGGTCAGACTCAACGGACTCAAGGATCTCGGTCTTCCAATTACGCTTCTCGGCGTAGCGCAGATACATCCGCAGAAGATCGCTGGCAAATAGCGCGGATTCGTCGCCGCCTTCGCCTGCCTTGATCTCGAGGATCACATCAGAGCCGTCGAGTGGTCCACGTGGGACAAGCAACTTGGTCAGCTTGTCGGCGACCTCGTCACGCGTTTGCTCAAGCGCAATCGCCTCTTCAGCAAACGCGGGATCGGTTTCGCCGAACTCGCGGGCAGCGTCGAGGTCTTCACCGAGCGCGAGCCAACGTCGGTAGGCCTCAACGATCGGGCGCAACTGAGCATGCCGCCGACCCACCTTGCGCGCGCGCTGAGCGTCTGCGTGCAGAGATGGGTCGGCGAGCTGCTGCTCGAGCTCATCGTTCTCGGCTATTAGCTCCTCGCAACGATCAAACACGGGTGCCAGCCAATCAAATAGAGAGTCTTCGGATGCGGATTTGCAGACTCGAAAACCTGCGGCAACCTAGCTCTTGGACTTGCCGAAGCGCTTCTCGAACTTCGCGACGCGACCGCCGGTGTCGAGAATCTTCTGCTTGCCGGTGTAGAACGGGTGACACTGGCTGCACACGTCGGCGTGAATCTTGCCGTCTTTTGCGGTGCTGCGGGTCATAAATTCGTTGCCACAAGTACAGGTGACCTTGGTGTCAACGTAATCGGGATGAATTCCGGCTTTCATTGCTGCTCCTAAGCGTTATGGCCCGGGTCGTCAGAGAACTGGTGATCGCTGACGTGAACCGGAACCGCTCTAGTGTGCCATGCGGCCCCACCTGCAACGCGAGTCGGACCTATTTGATTCCCTCGACGACCGCGTCGGCGGCGGCTAGGACGGTTTTGTCGCTGAAACCAACTTGCTCGCGTACAGCGGGTTTCCGAACCAACCCTTGAGCCCGAGGTTCTTAATGCTGACATCTGCCGCGCCCGCAGCAGTGAGGTCCTCGGCGTACTGCTTGACGTACTGGATATCGACGATGCGGATTTGACCGCCCGGTTTGGTCGCTGCGTAGATCTGGTCGATGGTCTTACGACGCAACTCGCGATCCTTAATGTTCTGAATCGCGACATTGGCCGTCACGACGTCAAAACTCGCGGGATCAACATGCATGTCCGACATGTCCTCGGTACGCAATTCGAGTCGGTCGGCTAGACCGTTTGCTTGAGCGTTCGCCGTGGTCGTTGCGGGGTCATTGCCGGATTGGTCCCGACTGCGCCACAAATCCACTCCGACGCCCTGCGCCGCGGGGAAAGCACGCAACCCGGTGATCACGACCATTCCACGACCGCAACCGACGTCGAGGATTCTGGCGGCACCGGAGAGCTTCAGATCGCCAAAGATCCTGTCCCACAGGACAAACTTGCCCTTTGTTGTGGTGTACATGTACGACACCACCTGACCAAACAGCAGCAGTGCAATCGCGAACGTAATCCATCGCGAGAAGCCCACCTGCACAAAGCCGTAGACGACCATTGCGACGGCAGCGACCAAACTGATGATCGGGACATAGGGAGCGTCTACGCCGTAGTTTCCGGCGACCTTTGAGCTACTCATAGCCGGATCGTGGCAGGTTCACGCCGAGGCGTGCAAATTGACAGTTACAACTGGAGGTAAATTCATTCCGACGCACGGACACGCGTTGCCCTCACATTGCGTTTGACACTAGCCACTGCCACTATCTGGCGCGCACTGTTGGGTGCTGACATAGCGCTGCGCTAGAGGTCGATACCCGTGAGAACCATCGTTTTCTCGTAGCTGAGGTCCTCCATTGCCGCCCTCACACCCTCGCGGCCAACCCCCGAGGACTTCACACCGCCGTAGGGCATTTGATCTGCGCGGAACGACGGCACATCTCCAACGATGACTCCCCCGACCTCAAGCTCGCTAAAGGCGCTGAAGGCGTACTGCACGTTGTGAGTGAAGATGCCCGCCTGCAGACCAAACCGTGACGCGTTGACCGCTTCGAATGCCTCGTCGGCTCCGTTTACGACAGTCACGACGAGCACCGGTCCGAACACTTCTTCGCTGAGCACCCGGGCGTCCTGCGGCGCATCAGTAATGAGAGTCGGCTCCACCTGGCAGCCTTCGCGTCCGCCACCGAGAACGACGTTCGCTCCCTGCGCCTTCGCCTCTGCAACCCATTCTTCGATCCGGACCGCAGCAGCCTCATTGATGACTGGACCAACCACTGTCTTGTCGTCCCACGGCGAACCGGTCGTGAGCGCACGAACCTTCTCGGTGAGCAACGGGACGAACTTCTCCGCCAACGTCGAGTCAACAATCACGCGTTGCACCGATATGCAGGACTGACCCGCTTGGTAGTTCGCAAACATCGCCGCGCGAGTCGCCGCCCACTCAAGGTCCTCA
>JBAYVO010000110.1:0-7251 GCA_041674545.1 Candidatus Nanopelagicales bacterium
ACGTCCTGCGGGAAGTGGCTCTGACGGATTGCGTTGTGGCCAAACGGGCCGGATTGCTCGATCGCGATCCAAGCGGTTGCCAGGGGAGCAGTGCCGATCATTGGTTCATCGGCGAGTACGGACGACCCGGAACAGGTGTCGGCCTCGACCAATGCCACTAGTGGGATCCGCCGATCGCTGCGATCGTCGGCGAAATCCGATCGCCTGATGCGTCGCGTGGTTTGAGTTCGTCTGTGAGTTTTACTGGCTTACCGGACGCCGTTTCTGCCCTTGCCGGGGTGCGCCCGACCCAAGCGAGCAGCAATGCGTCTTCACCTTTGACCAACCGATGGCATCTAACGCCGCCCGTTGCCCGGCCCTTCGCGGGGAACTCAGTGAAGTCCGACACCTTAATTGATGATGCGCCCGTGCCTGTGAGTTGTCCGAGAGAACCGGCCACGGTTGTCACCACGTTGCCTTCCCCAGGCGTTACCGTTCCGAAGAAGATAACCGTCGCACCGTCCGCAACACGCACCCCAGCCATGCCTCCGGCGCCGCGTCCTTGTGGCCGCACAGCGACTGCTGGGAAGTGCAGCAGTTGCGCATCAGACGTCACGAACACGAGATGATCGGCCTCACTCGACGGTACGGCGCCGACTACCCGATCGCCCGGCTTGAGCGCGATGACGTCCCAGATATCCTTGCCGGACGGAACATCGTGGGCAATCCTCTTGACGACGCCTTGAGCCGTGCCGACCGCAGTGAGGGTGTCGGCACCGACCGCATCGTCACCGTCGGCCTTGAGCGCCGTCGCGGCGGGAATCGGCAGTAGCCCCACAGCCTGTTCGCGGCGATCAAGCGAGCAATACTCGGCAACGGGCGCACCAGCAACTGAATGACCGCTCGATGTCATCGGAAGCTCCATCACCTCGACCCGGTGTGCGCGTCCAGCAGAGGTGATCACCCCGATCGTTCCCCGAGTGGAGGTCGCAACAGAACATGCGACAGCGGTGGTGCCGGTCTCGGCCGGATCGGCGTGTGCCTGCGCAGAAACCTCGGTGCGCGCAAGGAGGCCTTGACACGTCAAAACAACACGGCACGGCTGGTCGGGGACTTCGAGGGAGTCGGGCACGGTGACCGCCACGTCGCCATCAATCAATAGCGTGCGCCTGGGAGTCGCGTGAGCGGCCGATGCCGCATCGAGTTCACTAATTACGAGCCGTTGCAGCACCTTCGGATTTTCCAGAATCTCAGTCAACTCAGCGATGGTTGCGTCGAGGTTCTGCTTCTCACTTTCCAGCTCAAGCCGGGAGTACTTCGTGAGTCGGCGCAACGGCATGTCGAGGATGTGCGTGGCCTGAAGTTCACTGAGTTCGAAAATTGCCATCAACCGCTCACGCGCCGCCATCGCGTCATCGCTAGACCGAATGACGGCGACCACTTCGTCAATGTTGAGCGACGCGATCAGGAGGCCTTCAACGAGGTGCAGACGGTCGAGTGCCTTCTGGCGGCGGAATTGCGAACGTCGGGTCACGACCTCAAGTCGATGGTCGAGGAATACCTGCAGCATGTCGATGAGGCCGAGTGTCTTTGGCTGCCCGTTCACCAACGCAACGTTGTTGATGTTGAACGATTCTTCTAGCGGAGTGAGTCGGAACAGCTTGTCGCGAATCGCTTCCGGCGAGAAGCCATTCTTGATCTCGATGACGAGGTGGAGTCCGTGCTCGCCGTCCGTGAGATCCGTCAAGTCCCTGATGCCGTCAATCTTCTTGGCGATCACAAGGTCTTTGATCTTTTCGATCAGCCGCTCCGGACCAACTCCATAAGGCAGTGCGGTGATGACGATGCCCTTGTGCCGCGTCGACACTTGCTCGATCCGGGTCGTGGCCCGCATCCGGAACGCACCTTTGCCCGTCGCGTAGGCATCGCGGATCCCATCAAGGCCCATGATCTGCCCACCGCTGGGCAGATCGGGCCCAGGAACGAGTTCCATGAGATCTTCAAGCTTCGCGCGCGGCCGTCGGAGCAATAGCTTCGCTGCGGCGCACACCTCACCGAGGTTGTGTGGCGGCATGTTGGTTGCCATGCCGACAGCGATCCCGGCAGCGCCGTTGACCAGGAGCAGCGGCACAGCTGCAGGCATCACGACGGGCTCAAGTTCGCGTCCGTCGTAGTTCGGGACGTAGTCCACGACGTCTTCTTTGAGGCTGGTCGTCACCGTCTCCGCCGAGGGGGCAAGGCGACACTCGGTGTACCGCATCGCGGCTGGGCCGTCATCGAGGGACCCGAAGTTGCCGTGGCCGTCAATCAGCGGCAGTCGCAGTGAGAACGGTTGTGCCATTCGCACCAGCGCGTCGTAGATCGCTGAATCGCCGTGCGGATGTAGCCGGCCCATGACCTCGCCGACCACGCGCGCGCTCTTGACGTGACCGCGGTCGGGCCGCAGGCCCATCTCAGCCATTTGGTACAGGATTCGCCGCTGTACCGGCTTGAGCCCGTCCCTGGCGTCGGGAAGTGCTCGGGAGTAGATGACGGAGTAGGCGTACTCGAGGAAGCTGCCACGCATCTCGTCGCCGACATCGATGTCAACGATGCGTTCGGCCGCAGGAGGGGTCTCTTGGGTGTCAGAACGGCGGGCCACAACCGGTGATTCTCTATGGTGGCGGGGTCTTCCACGCTGACCGACACTTGGTTTCAGGTGCGTAAACATCTGCGCAGGGGATGTAACGAGTAGCGGCGAGCGAGCGGGCCACGTGCTTTCGCCGGTAGCGTGGCGTCGATGTCTGATCTAGTTGCCGACGATGAGTCGACGCCCACCGCGCCAGAGGCTCCCGACTATCCGATTCACTGGGAAGCCGACGTTGTGCTGCGCGACGGCAGGACGTGCCACATCCGGCCGATTTTGGCGACCGACCGGCAAGCGCTCGAAGAGTTCCACCAGACGTTGTCCGAAGACACGCTGTATATGCGGTACTTCACCGCCAGCCAAGAGTTGATGGCGCGCGACATCGAGAGACTCCTGAACGCGGACCACCGCGAACACGTCGCGTTGCTAGCCCTCGCTGGCGGCGCCGTGATTGGACTGGGTGCGTACGACAGCGTGGGTCGAGCCGAGGGCGAGATCGCCTTCACTATTCGTGATGACCATCAGGGTCGAGGCCTCGGGTCAGTCCTGTTAGAACATCTCGCTGCGATTGCCCGCGAGAACGGAATCCACCGCTTTCGGGCGGAAGTGTTGTCCGGCAACAGGAAGATGCTCGCGACGTTCGCAGCGGCGGGCTACAGCCCAAGCCAAGAGGTCGAAGACGGCATTGTGATCCTCGACTTCGACATCGATCCAACGCCAAAGTCGCGGATGGTTGCTCGCTCACGCGAGCACCGCGCCGAGTCCTTGTCGATACAGCGCCTCGTCGCACCGACGTCGGTCGTGGTCGTGTGTGACGACGTTTCCGCCGGTGCGCCGGGTCCTCGTGTGGCGGCGAACCTGCGGGCCGGTGGATTCCTCGGTCACCTTGCCATCGTGAGTCCTAGTGGTATTGTGGTCGACGGGGTCGAGGGTCACAAGACTCTGGCAGAAATCGGTGTGGAGATTGACCTCGTTGTGATGGCGCTGCCGCCCGACAGTGTCGAACCGCTGTTGCCGGACTGTGCGCACGCCGGAGTGCGTGGAATCGTCCTGGTGACCGGAGACTTCATCACCGACCACGACTACTCGCGACAACAGGCTCTCGTACGCACGATTCGCGGGCTCGGACTGCGGCTCGTTGGCCCCAACTCGCTAGGTCTGATCAACACTGACCCTGGCGTTAATCTGAACGCGTCGCTGGTGTCAGAGATGCCGAACCGGGGTCGAATCGGGTTCTTTAGTCAGACAGGTGCGTTCGGATCAGCAATTCTGGCCGAGGCTGGGCGACGTGGGTTGGGCGTCTCCACCTTCGTTTCGGCCGGTAACCGGGCGGATGTCTCCGCGAACGACATGTTGCAGTACTGGGAGGACGATGACTCGACCTCGCTGGTACTGCTCTATCTCGAGAGCATTGGCAATCCACGAAAGTTCACTCGCATCGCGCAGCGGCTATCGCGACTCAAGCCCATCGTCGCGGTGCGGGCCGGCCGGTCGACGCAAGCACTTCCACTCGGGCACGCCGTGAGGCATACCGAACTTGCACCGGAGGCCGTCGATGCGATGTTCCGGCAAGCAGGAGTTATTCAGGTCGACAGCCTCAGCGAGATGCTTGATTTGGCGGGTCTTCTTGCCTTCCAACCGCGCCCCGCGGGCAATCGGGTCGGGATCGTGACCGACTCCGATGCGCTCGGGTTGCTGGCTATGGACTCGAGCTTGTCTATTGGGTTGCATCCAGTAGGTCCGGTTCAGATCGTCGATACCGCGGCATCGGCCGAGGAGAACAGCCGAGCCATTCAGGGGGTGCTCGACGATCCTGGAGTCGACGCACTCGTGGTCACGCATGTCCCGCCTGTGATCGGTGGCGACACCACACTCGCGCAGAGCCTGGTGAATCAGGCCCATGACGCGACGAAGCCGATTATCTCCGTTGAGCTCGCCCGCCAAGAGGGTCTGTTGGTCGTAGACAAGACGACCTACGGGATGCCCGGCCACGGGTCCGTCCCGGTATTCCCCGACGTTGAGTCGGGTTTGAAAGCGCTGCGTTCGGTCGTGACGTACTCCGACTGGCTCGCTGCGCCACGCGGGAGCGTTCCGAAGTGGAGCGGGATGGAACGCAATCGCGCGCACCAACTCGCAGTGGCGGCGGTCTCGGCGGCCGAAGCAGACGACGATGCAGCACGACTGACTCAGGAGGTTATTGAGCAACTCCTGGAGAGCTACGGCATAGACGTGTGGGCGGCGCTGCCCGCGACGTCGGAGGAGGACGCCGTCGCGGCGGCAGAAGAACTCGGGTACCCGGTCGTCCTCAAGACTGCCGCGGATGACCTCGTGCACCGCACCGACCTCGGAGGGGTTCGACTGACGCTGGAGAACGAACATGCCTTGCGCACGGCGTTCCTATCCATGACGGCCACGCTGCCGCCGTCAGCCCATACCCGCCTTGTGGTTCAACGTATGGCCCCTGCCGGGGTGGCGTGTGTGGCAGCGACCACGGAAGACCCGCTCTTTGGTCCGGTGGTCTCCTTCCGTCTGGGTGGGCTAATGCCGGAGTTACTCGGAGACATTGCCTACCAAATCCCGCCGTTGACGTCGGAGGACGCGCGAACCTTGGTTCGCGCCCCGAAGGGTTCAGCACTTCTCACTGGCGAACCTGTGCTTGGACGCCCGAGCAACGACGGGGTAGATCTCGATGCGCTCGAAGACCTGCTTGCGCGCCTCGGGCAACTCGCCGACGACCTGCCGGAAGTCGCAGTGCTGGAGTTGAACCCCATCGTTGCCCACGCCAAGGGCGTCGCGGTGCTGGCTGCCAAGGGCCGAGTTGCCCGACCGCTCGCTCGCACCGATCTCGAAGCGCGAAGGCTGTTGTGATCGCGCACTTGTGGACTACCGCAGGTGCGATCGTAGAACTAGTGGCAGAATCCTCGAATGGTTGATACCACGTCAGTTGCCGCGGCCCTGCAAGCCGACATTGAACGCACCGGGTACTACCCGACCCTCGTAGCCGATTCACTCGCCACCTCCATGTCGGGCGAGGAACTACTCGCCTACGCCGTGCACCACGAGGCGACGTTTGACCGCGACGAGTTGCGCCGCCACATCACAGTCCTCGCGTTGACAGCGACGCGCCTGATCGTTGCTCACGTTGATGAACACGGCGCACCCGATGGCGTCAAGGAGCCGTCGACCGCGTCGGCCTCCACCGAGGCCGTCCGGCTGCAAAAGGTCGATTCCGTCGTTGTCACTAGGGTCGTTCCAGATCCGGCCACCTATTCGCCGAACACCGCGCCGATTGAGGTCATGCTGACGATCGGGTGGGGCGCGGTCAGCAGGATCGATCTTGAACCTGCAACCTGTGGCGATCCGAGTTGTGAAGCAGACCACGGCTTTACCGGCTCCTCAGCGAACGATGACCTGAGTCTGCGGGTCTCATCGGCGGCTGACGGTAAAGATGCAGTGGATCAGTTCCTCGCGTTCGCGGAGGCGCTGTCAAAGGCGACCGCTGAACGTCTGCGCTAGGTGGCGCAGCGGCGCTTCAGTCTTGGTCGTCGTGTTGTGGGGAACCAAATAGCAGTTCCTCCCATTGTGGGGTTTCTTCCTTCTTCGGCGCGGGTTTCGGCGCTGGTTTGGCTGGCGCATTGTTCTCGGCGGCGAGGTCACGACGCTGTTGCCGTTCACTCTCGTTCGAGGTGGAGGTGGTCGCGGCCGGATGCGCAGGGTTCACCTGCGCGGGTTCAGCGGGTTTCGTGGCCGAGGTCGCGGGTCGATTCGAATCGCCGTTTGCCTCACGACGTTCGTGAGCGCGGGCCGCTGGGTGTGCACGGTCCCACGACTTCGGTTGCGCGGCGGCCTCGGCCCGCATCGCTTCTGAGCGCGTCTGAGGCGGCGGGCCATCCTGAGATGCTGGCGCCGTGCGAGTTGGCTCGGTCGGTGGATTGGCAACGACGTGAGGGCGCGGGTGCTGCGTGGCGGGCCTCGGTGCGGCTTGCGGCATTGCGTTGACGGCGTTGCTTTCGGTCTCGCCAACCTCAAGCATCCAGCGTGCTTCGTCGTCCTTCGCGACGATCGTCTTTGCTGCCGCGTCGTAGGCAAACGAGGCGATCCGCTCGCCTTGGTTTGCGGGGTAGGCGGCGATCACCGTCCACACGGTGCCGTCAGTTCGCCAGGCGTCCCAACGAATGAGGCGGATGTCGACTGCGCGAGTCTTGAGCCGATCAAGAACTGCCTTCTCGAGCGGTTCCGGTTCGTTGCCGACCTTCACCAGGGTCGCCCGCGCTATGTCCGCAATGTGGGCGCGTTCAGTGATCACCGGATACGCGAATTTTGCAACATCGGCAACATTGACCCCGGCTGCCTCGGCGATTTGTTCCACCGTCGCGCCGTGGCGGACCTGGGTCTGAATGTCGCGTGGTGAGGGCATCTTGGGCGTGCCGACAGCGGAAGGTGGGGTGACGGCCGGGCCGTGCTCTCGGGTGACGACTGAGATGAGGCGGGAATCGACGACGAGTTCAAACTGCGTGCCGTCCGCCGCAACGAGGAGCAGACGTTTGCCGTCGTTCGACGGGCCCATGAACGAGAGCTCTCGCACGCTTTGGCTCCGCATTGGCTGTTGCTCGTCGGACACAATCACTCCCCAAGAACTGTTCGCG
>JBAYVO010000111.1:0-7156 GCA_041674545.1 Candidatus Nanopelagicales bacterium
GCCCTTTGAGTAGACAATCTGGTGCTTCGATTCGATCTCGAGTTGCTTGTTGAGGGCGTCAACAAATGGCCCAGCAGCGTTCACGATCACACGTGCCGTGCACTCAAAGGTCTCGCCGGTATCGGTGTCCGTGAGGTGTGCCTTCCACCCGCGCGCGTCACGGGTGGCGTCGGTCAATTCCACGTAGTTCGCACACGCAGCACCGACGTTGAGTGCTGAGCGGACGAACTGGAACACAAACCGGGAATCGTTGTCGACCACGTAGGCATCGGAATACTCGATCCCGCCCTGAACACCGGTCATGTCAATCGCGGGCTCGGCCTTGTGGAGGCGTTCGCGGCTGTACACCTTCGGGGGCTTGGTGAAGAACGTGCCGATCGCCCAATAGGCGGTGGAACCGAGCCCGGCAAACCATGGCTTGTAGGGGGAGTGTTCGTCGAGCGCCGCTAGGAAACGGATTTCCTTGAGGTTCGCTGGGTAAGCCTTGATGAGGCGGTTCCGCGAGACACACAAGTGACGAACCAGCGCGAGTTCGTAGTTCTCCATGTACTTGAAGCCGCCCCACACCAGGTTTGACGACTGCATGGAGGTGAAGCCCGCGAAGTCACCGCGGTCAACCATCGCGACCCGTGCACCTCGGGAGGCAAGCGCAGCCGCGCTCACGGCACCGTTGATGCCGCCACCGACAATGAGCACATCGAAGTCTCCGCCGCGGATCTTGGCGATGTTGGTACTTCGCAGGCTCATGGGTCTCCTTGGCGTCTTGCTGACGTGATCAGCACGGTTGGGTCACACGGCATGAATCCGTGCGGGTTCTAGAGTGTCGTAAGTGAGGTATTGGAGGAAAGTTGGGGAGACTTCAACACGCCCGGAATGGGGCAATGTTGAACATTGCCCGTTGAAGTGAGGATGAACAGATGTCGGATACAGGTCAGAGCGCTCCAACAGACGCGATCGCGCCAGCCGCAAAGTTCCGCAGCGACGTCTCCGTTGAGTTGGTGCAGGCCGCTGCGCAAGACAGCGACGTCGTATGGTCCGCACGAGTCTCGACATCCGGTGAGAAGTCCATCGAGGCCCAGCATGAGGATGCATCAAGCTCCAAAGGATTGATCAACTTCCTGATGAAGAATCGCCACGGGACGCCCTTTGAACACAACTCGATGACGTTCATGGTCTCCGCACCGATCTTCGTGTTCCGTGAGTTCCATCGCCACCGGGTTGGCTGGAGCTACAACGAGGAAAGCGGCCGCTACCGCGAGCTCGCGCCAGTGTTCTATGTGCCTGGTCCAGATCGCCGACTTGTGCAGATCGGAAAGGCCGGGCGCTACGAATTTGTGGAAGGCACCGAGGAACAATCGCGCATTGTCCAAGAAGCCACGATCCGATCCTGTGAGACTGCCTACGCCGCCTACCAGGAAATGCTTGATGCCGGGGTTGCCCGCGAGGTCGCACGAGGTGTGTTGCCAGTCAGCACCTTCTCGACGATGTACGCAACGTGCAACGCACGCTCGCTGATGGCGTTCCTGAGCCTGCGGACAAAAGACGAAGACTCCACTTTCCCCTCGTACCCGCAACGCGAAATCGAGATGGTGGGCGAGCTGATGGAAGAGCAGTTTGCTCGTCTGATGCCCATTACCCACGCATGCTTCGTAGCGAACGGCCGTGTCAGTCCCTAGCGACTCGGCCGGCACCGCACGGCCGCACCGGTCGCGCGGTGCGTCCGACGCGGGCTCGGTCCGCGGGCCTTGGTGGGCGCCGTTCGTGGTGCCGCTCCTGCTCGGTGTCTTGTGCGCGATAGTTGTCATTGCGCGCGTGACGGGAATCCCGCAGGTCACCCCCATCACGCAATTCCTCGCGTTCTATCCGTGGATTGGGATGGGCTTCTTCGCTGGTGCGCTCGTTGCAATTTTCACTCGCCGTTGGGTAGCTGTCGCCACAGCAACGGCTTGCGCGGGAATCATCTTCGCCACCTCCTGGCCTGCGGGTGCTGCCCCGGTTGATGCGCGTTCTGGCGCCGTCATTCGAGTGGTCGCATCGAATGTCTATGTGGGCGGAGCAACCCAGGGTTTGGCGGACGAGTTGCTCTCGGATCCCGTGCCCGCGGATATTGTGCTGATTGCCGAATGTACCCAAGCATGTGCTGAAATCCTGGGGAAGCCGCAGCTGCTGAGCTTGTTTCCCTTTCGGCACATAGACGCACAGCCCGGAGCGCGCGGAGCAGCGATTCTCAGCCGAACCCCACTCACCGATTTGTCGCCGCTGGCCCGCCCGGTGGTGCGTGACGGCGCACTCGCAATGCCCTCAGCGCGAACGCGATTGCATGGGCAGGAGGTTGCGATCAAAGTTGCACACCCATTCCCGCCGATACCGCTTGAACTGTCTCAGTGGCGATCTGGCCTAGATGAGCTTGCGGCCTTTGCCGAACAGACATCCGGTCCGCTCATCATGGGTGGTGACTTCAATGCCACCGCCTACCACGCTCCTTTCAGGTCGATCCTTGCGCAGGATCTGTCCGCGTCGCTGCCCGCGACCGTGGGGACCTGGCCGACTGGACTCCCAGAATTGTTGGCTTCGCCGATCGACAACATCCTGTTCCGTGCGCCGTTTCAGTTGGTGAGCAGTGGAACCTGGCAGATCGACGGCAGCGATCATCGGACGGTCTGGGTCGACTTCGATGCCGGGAATGTGGCCTACCGCTAGATGATCAACGACAGGGTTTCGTTCATTGAGCTTGCTCTGCCGAAGGTCTCAGATACCGACTGTCCATGTGCTACCGAGTGGCGCGTCGTGGCCGGGTCGTTCCCGATCTTGCGGTCGCAGCACGTGAATGACAGCGCACAAGTCGGGAACACTTGCGACTAAGCCCCATACCCGCAACGGCAAAGTGCCCGCAGAGCACGGATGCTCTGCGGGCACTTCGTATTAGCTTTGTGATGGTGCTACTAAGCCACAGCCTCCGTGCTGGCGTCGGCGCCGACGGGTGCCGCACCGATCTTGGTGCTGCGATAGAGCAGTGCCCACCCAGTGATCAACCAGCTTCCGACGATGCCGCAGATGAACCACATCCACAGCGACGCGAAGAAGTACGGGTACACGAATGCGCTGAGGCCCGCGAACACGTACAGCCCGCTGAGGAACACCAGTGTGACCAACAATGTGATGAGGTAGCGGCCAAACCTATTGCCGATCGCCTGGAAGTTGGCTTTGAATGGATTTGATTGGCCATCCGAAGCGGCGAAGATGACGAATGGCAAAACCATCATGGCGATGAGTCCTGGGTAGACGTAGAACATCATCAAGACGACGCACACAACTGTCCACAACAGAGTCCAGCCGAAGAACTTGCCGATGTTCGCGCGCGACCCCTTGATGGCAGCGCCGAATGACACCTTGCCGTTAGGTGTTTGCAGAGCTGCGGAGACCATGATCGATAGTGCCCACACCATGACGATGTAGCTCAAGATTGCCTTGATGATGAACAGGCCATTGAGTCCGGGCAAGTCACCGTCGGGCAGGATAAGGATGGCCTGCAGGATCGCGTTGATCACGATGACTGCGAGGAAGACCCACACAGCACGCCAGTAGCGCGCTGCAGCCGTAAAGAAGACCGTGCGCCCGTAGACCTTGGGCCTTTCGCTGGCAACTGTCTCTTTCACTTCAGTCGCGCTCATTTCTGCACCAACATATTCTCGTCAAGGTCGTTCACCAGGTTTCCGTTATGGACAACTTTGCCGCCGACGCTCACCTGGTAATCCGCGTCCGTCTTCGTGACGTTAGAGGTGGTTACCGTGATGGCTTGGCCGTCACCAGTCTTTCCCTCACACGTGTACACGGTCGTATCCGTCACGGTGCAAACCGGCTGAACGGCGATGGTGTAGCCCTGATCGACCAGGACGTTTACCGTCGATGCTGACAGATACAGGACGTTGAGGTTGCCTGCTTGGGCGAGGCCAGTGATTTCGCTGACCCCGCATCCGCCTAACGCGATGCCGGCGGCACCGACGACTCCGATGGTTGCGGCGACGCGAGTGTGGCGACGGCGACTTGAGGTTTTAGTTCTCACTAGCTCTGACCCTTCGAGTTCGCGATGATGGTCGCCTTCTGCTTGTTGTGCTCCTGCTCGACCGTTGCGTCCGTAATCTTGGCCAGGTCGAATGGGGCGTTGAGTAGGAGTTCGGTATTGCGATCCAGCACGGAGCCGGGCTTTGTCTGTGGTTCGAAGGCCCATGCGTTCGCGGCCAGCAGACGGCTCAGTGACGCAAAGCCCTTTTGCGAGTAGTCGTCTTGCTTCCACTCTGGGTCAGCATCGTGATTCATGGTCGTGGTGAAGATCGATAACGTGTTGTCACGGTTATCGACGATCTCGATCAGCTGTTGCTGTTGTGGGTAATCCACACATGAAGCAGTGGTGATCTCCCAGAAGCCAGTGCCCGGATTGTTCGGATTTGGGTGCGCGGTGATCGAGTTCATATGTGTGTGCCCATTGATCCACGCGATCATGTGGGGGTACTGGTGCAACATGTCAGTGAATTGCTCGGCGTGAATCAGGTTCTGTGACGGCCCGATTGCTGGCGTTGCAATGTTCTCAAGCGTGTAGCTGTTGTGGTGGCTCATGATCATGCACAGGACGTTCTCCGACTGTGCAGTCTTGAGTTCGGACTCGAGCCAGTCGAATTGGTCTTGAGGCACAGCTCCATCGGCGCCGGTCACCTGGTTGCAGGTGTCGAGGCCGAAGACCCTCAGGTACGGCGTGATGTTGGCCTTCCAGTACGTCTTCTTCTGGTCGACGTTCTCCTGCGTGAACCCGTGCCCAACTGGCCCAGGAGTTGCGGGGGAGTCTAGATGTGCCTGCATGAAGCCAATCTGGTCGAACTGCTTGCGGCGCGGGTCTGCCGTCACTGAGTAGACCCCGCTGGCCATTCCGGCTGCTGAACGAATGCGGAAGATCATCTGCTGGAACGCGCTGGTGTTCTGCGCCCACCAGTTGACCATCTGGTTGGTGGCCGCTGGCCATTGCGAAGCCTTCTTGCCGCCCATCGCCCAGGTCTCGAGGCCGTCTTCAACCTGAATGTTGCCCATGAAGAGGGTGTCGTGATTCCCGTAGGTGGAATACCAGGGGCATGGCATGCCCTCAGAGACGACCGTCTGACTGACGGCGGTGTCGAGCATCGTCGGCAGTTTCGGAAAGCCATACGGTCCGTACTCGCTGAGTTCGGGCCATGCAGGTTGGTAGACGTAGGTCGCGTCTTCCCACGCCTGAACACCTTCGTACACGCCTGCCTTGCCGGAGTTCGGCGTGAGTTTTCCGCCGTCCATGCAGGTGATGTACCACTCGAGTTCAGTCCCGGCTCTGGAGTCAGCTGAGTCGCCGGTGTTCAGGGCAGCTGCCATTGGCGCGCCGGTCAGTGGGCTGTACGCAGCCTTTCGCATTGCTGACACCATTTGCGCCAGCACATTCGTGGTCATCGTGTCTTGGGGGCGCGATGCGTCAATGAATGTTGCGGCGACCGCGATCAACGGTTCCAGGCGACCCGGTGTCTGTGCATCGATAATGTGGATGTCGCTGAAGTGCCCCAGGTACGCAAGCGAGCGGCGGTTCTTCGTCCGCTCAGCATTCGGGGCTTTGCCCGTGATGTCGGGGCGGGCGATGTAGGGCTCACCTGGACCTGCGACGAGGTAGCGGAACTTTTCGTTTACCCGCGATCCCATCCCGATCGTTTGTTGCAAGGTTGTAGGAGCATCTGATGGCGCAACTGGTGCTGCTAGCGCTTTGCCCAACAGTTCTGTAGGCAATGCGACCGCTCCCGCGATAGCAGTTGTTGATGCCAGGAATGCTCTTCGAGTAAGTCCAGCCACTGGTCCTCCGCTTTGCTGTCCGGCTCTGCCGGTTGACGTAACAGGAGGCACCGTAGCTAAGCGTGAGGTGGTTTCACCTGTTGTGAGGACCATGCGGGTAAATGATCACTAATCGTGCGGTAGTCCCGGCAACATTGAGCATTGGCCACTCGTGTAGCGTCGCAACGTTGCACTGAACGTGTGGCTGACTACTGAAACCTCCGCAACGGGCAAGCCGGTCAAAATCCGGCACTGACCCGCAACCGTAGGTCGAGAAGATGATCTCGACAAGTCGGAAAACCGTTGTGGAAGTGAGTGGCTCTATATCCGTCGAGACTACGGGTGGAGCCGGATCTTCGATCCGACTTGACCCCCTTGATTGGCGCGCGATCGTGCGTCGGCGAGGGGGTTTGTTGATTCGGCGACTCGGCCCGCTCGGCGTCTGATACTTGAAAGGCGCCGTGTATGAACCATGCCCCGCTCCATAAGAGGGCGCATCTGCTGCTATCGGTCATCGCGGCCTGGTTGATGGCGATGGCTGGACTTGTTCCTTTTGAACAGCAGGCTCAGGGAGTGCAGGCTCAGGGAGGGCAGGGAGCCTGTCCGACTTCCGATGGTGTCACCGTCATTGTCGATGCGACGCCTCTCGGCGGTTCGCTTTCCGTTAGATGCGCATCCGGAAGGCAGAGTTCGGGCCTGGCAGCGTTGCGTGCCGCTGGGTTCAGTTGGACGCCAGTCTCATCGCAGCCAGCGATGGTGTGTCGAATTGATGGCCGTCCAGGTCCGGGAGACGAATCGTGCGTGAGTACACCTCCGGCCAAGGCGTACTGGGGCTACTACCGGGCTAACCGAGGTGCCGACTGGCGGTACAGCTCCGTAGGCGCTGCGGCAGCACCGATCCAGGGAGGTGTCGAGGGCTGGGTGTTCCTCAACGGCGCTCAACGGCCACCGTCCGCGCAACCTCCAGGGGCGTTCGAACAGGCCAAGCCCGTAGCGCCCGCGCCAACGACTTCTGCGCGGCCCACCAAGTCGCCCACACCCGCACCATCGAAAGCAGGCGCCGTGGCGAGGCCCGGACCCGCGACTTCACCATCGGAAACCCCGAGTTCAACTGAACTGGCGCGTGGATCCTCATCGGCGGTCGAGGCACCGCCGAGCATCGCCACAGCGCCTGCGGCGGCCGTAGCCGCGGCGGTCGCGACCACAGACGCAGTCGTGCCGACATCTGGTGGCGGAAGTGCACTCACAACGCTATTCGGAGTGGTGATCCTCGTTGGATTGGTCATCGGAG
Organism: Candidatus Nanopelagicales bacterium; assembly: GCA_041674545.1. GTDB lineage: Bacteria > Actinomycetota > Actinomycetes > S36-B12 > UBA10799 > UBA10799. The sequence goes on from JBAYVO010000111.1 coordinate 7,127, forward strand.
CAGTGGTGCTGAGCACTCGCCGCCGCGGAA
>JBAYVO010000112.1:0-7131 GCA_041674545.1 Candidatus Nanopelagicales bacterium
AGATGGCGTCGGAGCAGCCAGCGTTGAACAGTGCGTCGAGGTCGTCATCGCTCGGTAGCCGATCGAGGACAAGCGTGAACTCGTAACCCATGAGTGCTCCCTTCCCAGTGCGAAACCCGACGATTCGCGAGAGCGCGTACGCCGATAGGCACACCTTGGCGTGAACCGGCCGCGGATGCAAGGGACGTTCGACCGATACCCCGCAGCACCCACATCCGCCGGCGCGGCGGGGTGGTGTTGGGGGTGGCCGCCCGCGGTGGTTCCCCACGCAGCAACGTGGTCGATCCCCTGGCCTATAGCCCCCGCGATCGACCACGTTGCTACGCGCGACTCCGCCGGACCGGCGCAGGTAGCGCGGGTGGCGGGGGCGGTGGTGCGGGCGACTGCGGGGTCAGGCCTCGTCGTAGTTGATGTAGTCGTTGAGAATTTCCCGGCCCCATATCAAGTTCCGCTCTGCGTGAGTCAGTTGCGCCTCGTCGCACGCATCGGCCCAGTGCTCCGTAATGGCGGAGACGACGTGATCAATGATTGCGTCGGCATCGGCACGCGACAAGAGGAACTCGTGTGCCACAGCCCGGCAGAGTCGTAGTTGCGAGGCATTCTTCCCGTCACGGGTGATGCCGATCGCTTGACTCGACACGTTCGTGGAACGCGGTCCGGGGCAGATGTCGTAGGCGGGGGTCAAGGTCAGCGCAGTGCCGTCCCAGAAGGCAGCGTGGTTGCGTAGGTGGTCATCGTTGTTGCCAACGCACACGTTGAATACGAGCCGAGTGAACATCTCCCGAAGGTTCGCACTCGGGTCCTTCCAGCCCGGTCGTTTGATCGCCGAAGCGAGATCGGCGTACGACATGTATCGGGAGTCACCAGCGCGGCACCCAAGGACCGTCAAGGCAGACAACATCATTCGTCGCGAGCCGTCCGTCTGACGGTCGAATCGCTCCACCAGCAGCACGTCCTTCTTGTCAGCCCTCGTGAGCTGCACGTTCGCGACTGACAGGCCGACGCGCTTTGCGAGCAGCATCGCCACGGCCTCGGCCCTAACGACAGGCCGGACGTCTGAGGTGGATGAGAACTTCGCAATGAGAGCCCGATCCCCGTCGTACACGGTTGCCTTCGGCCGTGCGCCGCCAATCTCGGTACCGTGGGCGGCAGCGGCCACGAGCTCTGGCGGCAGCGGTTCACCAGCTTCGATGAGGCTCACCCCCGCGACGGCGTCGCTGAGCTGTTCCAGAGTCGCGCGAGAACCGCGAGCTTCGAACTCGGTGGCGGATGCCTGAAAGTCCAGTGCACCGATTCTGTCGCTACCTGATTCGAGTAGGTAGGTGAAGTCATCAAGTTCGGTGTCGGCGGATGCGGTGAGCCGAACGTTGATCACCCGCCTGCCCCACGCATCGGGAGCGGCGTCGCGTAGGCACCCGGCGAGCGGCAGTGGCGCCCAGCCGGGTTCGGGCGTGAACCCGCTCCAATCTGGGTTGCGCTCGGGCGCCGTTGGGTCGTGGACGACCCGGCGCAGCGGGAGTTCGGCCGGGAACAGCGATACCGCGTCTGGTCGAGCGAGGTAGCTGCTCGCGTACGTGAACGTGACGACAGGTTCGCGATCCAGTACGCGAGTGGTGCGGTCGATGGCGCCACAGACGACCGGTGATGTTGCTCCTGGAAGCCACGTCCAGACGAATGCTCGCGTTGTGTGTCGAGCTGATTTAGAAGTCATCGTCGACCTCAGTCGTCACACGCACGCGTTGAGGGAGGAGTGCGAACCGGGCGGCTTCGACGGCCGCCACGTCCCGCACCCCAGCGGGGGATCGATCGAACAACGGGACCCCGCACAGGACTGCGGCGTCGAACATTACGCCGACTGACACGCTGGGGTTGCCCTTCTCAATCCGGGCGACGAGTTGCCGGGAAACGCCGAGGCGTTCCGCGAGGTCTTGGGCTGTCCAGCCGACCTCGCGGCGAGCTGACGCGATCTGCAGCCCGAACGTCGTCAACGCGACGTTGGTTAGCGGCTGGTAGGCGTGACGGTTCTTCATGGAGTGAGAGTAATGCAAAACGCACATTAAAGCGGTTCATGTTATTTCTGTAGAACTCTGCTTGTATGTAGACCTGAATCTCCAAGGAGCAAGCCATGGCTGGACGTATTCGATGCAGACCCGTCCGTCTGGGCGCATGGGGGATATTTCTCAGACAAGACGCAGACAGATTGGCGCTATAGTGGTGCCATTCGACCGTCATTGTGCGATATCCGGTTGCGGTGCGGTGCGGTGTAGAAAGCGAGGGTGAACGTCAAATGAGCACGACAAAGAGCAGGATTACCAACGCCCATATATCTGCGACGCAGTTGGATGTGAGCGACATCGTTGCATCGCTCAAAGGGCGCCTCGGATCGAAACTCCTAGCGCTCACGATCGGTGCATCAGATCGAACAGTTGATCGCTGGGTGGAACAAAAAAGCGGCCCTACAAGACTTGAGCAAGAGCTCCGTCTCCGCACGGCGTACCAGGTATTTGAAATGCTCAAAGGAGACGACGCTGACCCAACAATCCGCGCGTGGTTTATGGGCATGAATCCCCAACTTGATGATGTTTCTCCGGCAGAGGCCTTGGCCGAAGACAGATTCCGCGAGGTGCTCGCTGCGGCCCGTGCCTTCCTTGCCGGTGGCTGATTGCGATGCCCGAGAACGCTCCCGCGACCGTCGGATGGCCAGGGCAAGCGTGGCGGATCGCACGCCGAAACTCCGTGGCGCGATTCAGTGAGATCAGGCCAGAAGATGCGCTGCTGCCCAATTCAGGCAATCGATTCGATGTCTCGGGTGCTGGGGTTCTCTACGCGGCCTCCGAGCCTGCCGCGGATACGGTTGGCGAGCCGATGTACGCAGGGATTCGGTACATGTCGCGTCTGGACAGCGGTTGGGAGTGTTGGGCGCTGTTTGATCCTGAGACGGTTGAGGTTGGCGCAGGTGAAGCGATCGGGATTGACGACGTGACGCTTCAAGCGACTGCCAGGGCGTTCAACCTCACGGTCTTCTAGCGCTTCGTGTCGGCGCCGGGGGTTCGCGCTTAGGGATTGAGTGGCGCGGAGGAGTGTGCCAGCATCGGTGTTGCTTCGGTGGAACCTCTCGGTGCTGGTGGTAGATCCGATTCTCCGGCGGGCGTTCTGGGTCCCTGCTACAGCGAGGCGATTGGAGCGGGCGCCCAGGTCGGCCAAGTGGGCACACCAACCTGGTAGCCGTCTATCAGTTGTGCAGCCAAGTGAGGCCCGCTTGCCTGGGAGTTGTCCCAGACGTAGCCGATGTCGGCCGCCTTGAGTGCGATCGCGGCAAGGGGCCACACCCGCTCGTATCGTTGGCGGATCTTCTCCTCGGGCACCGAATGGCCGCCCGCCGCGACGCGGGCCGCAACCCGCGCGACGGCAAGTTCGACGGGGACGATGACGGCATGGACAGCGACGTAGAAGTCGCGCGCCCTAGCACGATCGATCAGGGCCAGCTTGGACTCGTGCGAGAAGACCGTCTCGGCGATGAGTGAGGAATCGGCGTCAATGAGCGCCTCCCGCGTGCGAGCGGCGATCTTTGCCGCGTCGTACGAATGGCCTTCTGGATCGTCGGGCCAGCGTTGAGCTGCGATGACATCCGCGTTCACGAACACGGATCGGGGAAGCTTCGGGCCGAGCACGTACTGGACGAACGTCGACTTCCCGGCCCCGTTGCAGCCGATGACGAGGTCGAGGCGACCGCCCGTGCGGCCCGTGCTCCGCGCTCCGGTCATTTCGCTTCCGGTTGGCTATCCATGATCGAAGTCGTGCCATCGGGCAGGGTTGTGATCAGGTTGCCGTCGTCGTCGAGCGAGACCGTTGTGATTCCCGCGGCAGCGAGTTGTTCCCCGAAAGAGATGGCGCGGGCACGCTGCTGGATCTCGGCGTCGATCTCGGCGTTCAACACGCTCCGCTCGAACTCGGTGAGCTCGGTGGCATCGACGCTGCCCGCTACTGCCGCCGCGATTCGCTGTTGTGATGCCGTTGACCGCATATCCATGGAGCGACCCATGCGGATCCAAAAGTCCAGTTGCTGCTTGCCGGAACGGCTCGCCTTCTTGCCCTCGGTTGCGGCCGATTCGACGAGGTCAGCCGCGATCCGGGTTGGCTTGTCTGGCGCGACGGTCATATGGGCTCCCTCGCTCGGGCCGTATCAGTTCAATACGTGCGTCTCATAATGCTACGCCCCTGCGGCGCAAGTGTCACTATGCAATGTGGTGACGTTGAAGCTGGGTGCTTGCGCGGCGTTTAGGTGAACTCGGGTGCGGCTGCGGCAGCGCGGTCGTCGTACTTGGTCCGCGCCGCGGCGACGTCGGTGTAGTGGCGTTCGGCCCACTGGCCGAGGGCGGCGAGGGGTTCGCGCAGCGTCTGCCCGAGTGCGGTGAGTTCGTACTCGACGCGGGGCGGCATCTGGTCGTAGGCCGTTCGCGAGACGATCCCGTCGCGCTCGAGGTCGCGCAACGTTTCTGACAGGACCTTCCCGCTGATGCCGTCGACCGCGGTCCGGATCTCCCCGAAGCGCATCCGCCCGTCGCTTAGCGCGATCACCGTCATCGCCGTCCACTTGTTCGCGATCCGCGCGAGCGAGGTGCGCGAGGGGCACTGCGCGACCATCACGTTCCACTTCGGTGAAGATTCCATGCCCGATCCCCTTTTAGTTACGTTGAGGTAACAGGTTACCAATGGTTACCGTCATGTCATCCGCACTCGAGAAGACAGGACGAACCAATGAATCAACCCACTCCCGCCGAGGTCGCCGCCACGTACTTCGAGGCGCTAGGAACCGGCGACATTCCCACGGCGATGGCGCAGTTCAGCCCGACCGTCGTGTGGCACCAACCCGGGGCGAACCAATTCTCCGGCGAGCACACCGGGATCGACGGCGTTGGGGCGCTGCTCGGCGGAATGATGGAGGCCAGTCACGGCAGCTTCCAACTCGCTGTCACCGGCCCCGCGATGGTCAACGGCGATCTTGTTGCCGTGCCGGTGCGCTTCAGCGGTTCGCGGACGGATGCGTCGATGGATATGGCCGGTGTTGACCTGCTGACCGTTCGCGACGGCAAGATCGTCGCCATGCACCTGTTCTCCGAGGATGGTGCGGCCGAGGACGCGTTCTGGGGACTTCGTTAGATCACAACGATGAGTGCCCGGGACGCTGGATGCGTCCCGGGCACTCATCAGTTGTTGTGGCTACTTCGTGTAGTGCTCCAGGCCGTTGAGTTGGCACCTTCAGGCCTGCCCGCCGCTCAGGATCGATCGCCTAACACCTATATCGGTCGAGCAGTGCCGCTTGGATGCAAGACAGTGCCCGGTGGCCAACCGCTTCTGTGCCAAGCCTTTGAGCTATGCACGCTCCAATGGCAACATAGGTCAAGCGATGGGCATGAGCCCTTCAGAAGTGAGCCCGCGAGCCTTCCGGACGGTTGGTACTTGCGGGCTTCGCGCTGTCTGGTGCTCCAAGCGGCCGCGAGCTGGCAGTCATCCGCAGCGAACCGGATTTCCCGCGCTACAACTTTGTCGCCCTCTGCGCTACAACTTTGTCGCCTCCATTCGTTCTTCGATCTGTGGTGCCCGTCGCTGGCGCCGAGGTGATGTGCCCGGATGCTTGTTCGTGATCCGTGCCAGGATCGGGGGATGGACTTGGTGACCGAACTCGCGGCGATTGTCGGGGTGGAGCATGTGCTCACCGACCCCGCCACCACTGCGTCGTACACACGCGACTGGACGTCGCGGTTCAGTGGTGATGCGTTCGCGGTCGTTCGTCCTGGCGATGCTTCGGAGGTCGCCGCAGTCATGGCGGCGTGCCAACGGGCCGGGCGCCCGATGCACCCACAAGGTGGCAACACGAGTTTGGTCGGTGGTGGGGTGCCCGCCGGATCGGCTACTTCGGATCGCGCGCCGGTGGTGATCTCGATGACTCGGTTGGACTGGGTCGGCGAGGTTGACGTCCGCGGCGGGTTGTTGACGGCCGGTGCCGGGGCGACGTTGGCCGCGGTGCAGCGCGCGGCGCGTGATGCCGGGTGGATGTACGGGGTCGACATCGCTGCACGGGAGTCCGCGACGATCGGTGGGACGGTCGCGACGAACGCTGGCGGAATTCGCGTGTGTGCGTTCGGGATGACGCGGCAACAGATCGCCGGGGTCGAGGCGGTGCTCGCCGACGGCACGGTCATCAGCCACCTCGCGGGGCTGCCGAAGGACAACACCGGGTACGACCTCGCCGGGTTGTTGACCGGATCGGAGGGGACGCTGGCGGTGATCACCGCGGTCGCGCTGCGACTGCACCGTCCGCCGGGGGATTCGACGCTGGTGCTGCTCGGCGTTGACGACATCGCGACTGCGCAGGACGTCATTGCGTCGGCCGTGCCCGCGGGTGGGCGGCTGCTCGCGGCGGAGGTGATGGACCGGCTCGGCGTGCAGATCGTGTGCGAGTTCGCGGGGTTGCCGTGGCCGTTGCGCGGTCGGGAGTGGGCGCAGGTCTTGTTGCTCGAGGTTGAGGGTTCTGAGGTTGTGCTGCCTAGCGACGTTGATGCGGTGGTGGCCAGCGACGCGACGGATTACGCCCGGCTGTGGCGCTACCGGGAGCACCAATCTGAGGCGGCGGCGATCATGGCCGCGCGGATCGGCGGGGTGGTGCACAAGCTCGACGTGTCGGTGCCGCTGCCACGGTTGGCGGAGTTTGTCGATGCGATGCGGCCGGTGCTCGCGGGGCTGGCAAGTGTGGAGGAGTTCTACCTGTTCGGGCACATCGCGGACGGGAACCTGCACTTGGAGATCGCTGAGCCGTCCGCGACTGACGCCTCGGCGACGGCTGCGGTGTTGGCACTGGTCGCTGAGTTTGGCGGGTCGATCTCTGCCGAGCACGGGATCGGGCAGGCGAAGGTGCGGTACTTGGGGCTGACGCGGTCATCGGCCGAGCTCGCCGCGATGCGGGCGATCAAAGCCGCGCTAGATCCAGGCGGACTCATGGCACCTGGCGTGATCTTTTCTCGCTAGGGCCTGGGCTGGTTGAGTGCTCGCTTGAGGTCCTTCAGGAGTAGGACGAGGTGCAGCGGATCAGTCGGGGACGGTTCGAACTCGGCGATCGACAGGTAGAACGCG
>JBAYVO010000113.1:0-7015 GCA_041674545.1 Candidatus Nanopelagicales bacterium
ACTGACCCACCGAGAGCGTTGATGTAGGCCGTCACGGTTGGGAGTTCGGCTCGGGTGATGTCACCTGCTTCGATCTGACTGATGCGGGATTGATCAACATGCATGATCTCGGCGTACCACTGTTTCCACTGCCCGCTCTTGTCCCCGCCAACCAGCGATACAGCTTGGCGCTCGGGGTCAAACACGAACAGGATGCGGATCTCGCTCGAGCCGCTAGACCCGGCGCAGTTCTTTCATGTTGTGGTGTACCGAGCCTTTGATGCGATCAACAAGCGGACGTCCCAGCGTTGGACCGACCTCTTACAGGTGATCAATAGCGTCTGCAACGAAGTCACTGCTCCCTGAATCAAGACTCAGAAACCAGTCCTCGACCTCACTGAGAAGCACGACCGAGCACACGTGTTGGTATTAGTAGTAGCTCGTATATGAGGCAAGGCTAATAGGACCAGCCGCTGGGCCGCGACGATCCAGCGCACCAGAAACGTCCGTTTGAAGCCGATGGGATTAGCTGATCCAAGTGATTCCATCCTGCACGGTGCGTCTACCCCATTTCATGATTCCGGTGTCCGACTCCTCCATGACGTAGAGCCACACATTGTCAGCGGCGTTCTCAATGCCTTCACCGTAGCCGTGGTCAACATCGAAGAAGTCTTCGTCGAACTCGAAGCCAAACGTTGTACCCGATTCATCGGCCCATGTAAAAAGGACCGCAACGCTGATGGGTTCCGACTTAACGACGACCTCTCGCAATGTGAAGCGTCGGTTGATAGACGAGCCTGCGTCATGCCATTGACCGGTTCGAGGATCTTGCGCCCGGTCGCTGCGGGTCAGTGCAGTGCGGATCTCGGCAGCCAATGATCCAAGTACTTCGTCCAACGGCCGCGTCGGTTTCTGTGGTGGTTCCTGACTGTTGTCGTACCTCAAGGACAACGAGCGCAAATCAACTTCCGTTGACTCTCTGCTATCCAAGCTAATCACCGTCACGACATGTCTCTGCAGCGTCCGCCGGAACCCGCAGATCCACAACTGGTCACCAATCTGATGGATCTCGTCCACCTGCCCCGGGACCGTGAAGACGCGTCGTTCGAGGAATCCCGTTGCCAGGTCGAGGCGAGAGATCACTCCGACCGGGTCTGGCCATTCGTCAATTGAGTCTGGAGAGTCGAATTCGTCACCTATCCACAGGGAATCGTTGCAGACCTCCAGCGTTCGCTCAATGCCGATCTCGCCGAGCTGAGCCATCGAACCATCGGCCCGAATTCGCAGTACAGCACTGCGGTTTTCAATCCCGCGGGCAGACATCATAATTCCGGCTTCGAGGTCCCGATTATGGATCGCGATGACATCGTTGTCTTGGGGAAAGAGTTGATGGACTTCGCCGCCGTTCAACAACGTGCGACTGAGTACTTCAAGGGAAACGGCATCAACGCACAAGACCGATTCTCTTGTTCGGTCAACGAGCCAGACGAAGTCCTCGGAGGCTGTAATGACTTGCACGTAGCCATCCATGCGGACCGAGGTCTGCGTGAGGGTCGCCTGCGAGAGCCGGTGCAGCCCATGGTTCGAGAGGCCGAAAATCGCGTCAGCGTTACTCGCACACCAGCGTCGGACGCCATCAGTGGGGATAAGAGTCACCTCACCGGAGACGGGATCTACTCGGCGGACTTGCTCTGGCGGGCAGATAACCCAAATGTAGTCCTGCGATGCGAGGAGCTGCGGCGGAAGGACGTCGGCATACCCTTCTGGGCTTTCGCCGGGTTCTGAGTCCAGCTCGAAGAGGATTTGAGGGATTCCGGTATCGAGATCAACACAGACCAACGATCGACACGAGTGATCGTGCAGCCAGAAGCGGCCGAAGGCGAAAACCGCACCGTGGGCCGAAAAGGACCAGTGCCCACCGACCTCCTTTTCCTCACTTGCTCCCGCCTCGTTCACGCCGATCATGCTAGCTCGCAACCACGGTGACGGCCCCAATCTCCCTTTGTTCAGGGCTCGACATTCGAAGAATTGAGATTTCAGGAGTTCGGCAATCAGAAGTCGTAGAGTCTCGCTGTGCCACCAGAAGCCATCAGATTTATCGTGATCGCAGTTGTCGTCCAGGCCGTTATTTTTGGTGTTCTTGGTTGGTACGTTGGCCGCACTAAGGGGCGTCCGTGGCTTGGCGCCGTATTAGGTGCGGTGGCAGGAATCACGGGCTTGCTCGTGATCGCGCTAACTCCACCGACGCCCGACATCAAGGTGGCGAATGAGATCACTCTGGCACGCAACCGTGCAAGGGCCGCATGGCCGCCAGGTTGGTACGCAGACCCATCCGGGGAGAACGAGAAGCGATACTGGGATGGAGAGGCGTGGTCGAAATGGATCAGCAATCAGCTTCAGGTTCAGTCGGATGGGGGTTGGCCCCACGCTGAGGGAGGTGACTAGACGGGCCCGTATGGGGCTGTATCCGTTGTCCACTCGCGACCATTGAACCACCGCATCTGACCGGGCATGTTCGGATCGGGGTACCAGCCCGCCGGGACTGCAATCGGCCTGTTGCGCAACTGCCGTAGATAACGAACCACCACAACCGCGATAGTCGCGATCCCCACGAAACCGATGAACCACCACACCAGCGCAGCCGGATCTTCGATGGGTCCATCCCCTGGCGCCACGACCATTTCGATTGGACCGGCGCTAGCAACCTTGATCGTGTACTCGCCAGAACTCCGGGCATAGAAGCTGACGATGCCCACAAAGCGGTGATCCCCGCTGAACTGTGAAGGCGGGACATCGTCGCAGTAGGCGCACTGGAGTTTGACGGGACCGTTGGGCCCGTCGACAGACACGCGGCCAACGTCCACAAGAGGACCCTTGGCAACCCCACCCGCGACTATTTGTTGCCACACCGACCATGTGCCCTCGGTTAGCATCACTCGGGTTTCGGTTGGCGCTGTGAACTCGGAGACTGGGTCAAGCGTTCTGGTTGGTCCGGTGACGGTGAACCCAACAGCGCCGACCAGCAGAAAGACTGCTCCCGCCACGACCAACGCGACCGAGAGAGCCGTAAGGCGGGGTTTGCTGCTTGCCATTCCACCTCCGCTCGCCAAGTAACTGTTGTGCGTCCAGCGGGTGCGCGGTGCTTTGGATCACCTCGCAACGTTCACGGTATCGACTTTCGATGCCAAAGCGCGTATATGGGTGCCATAGGGAAACTGCCATAGACCGACAATTGGGGGGCCCGTTCACTCGTGTGTCTTGCACTATGCGGCATCGGGGAACATGTACGGGAACTCGACGTCTTTGAGGTCGAGTTCCCGTACATGTTTGTCTAGATCGCAACAAATCCGGGATACCTCCGATGTGGAGATCCCGGTATCGATTCCGAGTGCCTTCACCGAATTGTTGACTTGCGAACAGACGTGCCCGTCACGTATGCCTCCACAACGACCGCGAACAAGGCTTGATCAATGCGGCGGCGCCATTCCGACAACGATGGAAAGAACGAGCCCTCTCGCACTTTCGGGATCTTCAATTCCACATCACCAGCAGCCGCGGTCAAACCTTGCGAACGATGCCCATTGCGTTGGGTCATGCGGGAAACAGTGCGCCCATGCGGATGCGCACCAATTGTCGATCTTGCCTCGGCCTCAATCAACGCCTGCAACATCACCTGCAAAACGGTACGAACAACATGGTCAGAATCAGACGCCTTCAAAGCGTCAAGAACATCAAGTAGTGCAGACTCGTCCATATCCATCGTGTGAGTCTCCTTCGTCAGTGATTTAGCGGTTACTAACGAATCCGCCCACCGTGGCCAACGATCAAGGGCCGAGACCAATAGCTACACTCCCGAGGGGAAATCAACCCCCTAAGCGGCCGGAAATAGACGCTCGCTTGCGACTGAGAGTACGTTCCCTACCAACACCAAACTTTGATGCCTTAAGGCTCACTAATCTGTGTCGAGCGGTAGATGTGAACGGCGCGTCGACGTTGACGTCGTAGCCAGAGAATCCGACACCCAACCCCGGTGCATAACGTCAAACCTACAGCCATCAAGCCAATCCACAGGCTCCAGAGCCCCCTCAATTCAAGCGCTTGCGGTCCCGCGATCAGCGTTGCAAGAGCCGCGCTTTCAAATAGTCCCAAACATGCGAATGCAATCCAGCTGATAGCCGACATTTTGAGCCTCCATGGAGCCTCGGCCGGATCAGCGATCTCCTGTCCCTTGGCTCGGACCAGGTTCAAGCACTTCCGAAACGCTGCGGCGTTCGCCGCATCCCTCGACTCGAAGAGTTCGTTGTAAAGCTCCCGACGCGGCTGGATCGCAGACCCGCGAATCGGCCCCTCCATAACTAGGACCCGCCACCGGCGTTCTGTGTCTCCTCGCGCGAAGACACTCATCAGGAAGCGGCGCTGCATCGCTGCTCCTTCGGCGTAGGTCGCGGTAGCCAAGCTAGGCGGAGATAGGAAGTCATCGGATTCGGCTAGTACGCCGACGGAGACAACGCTGCCGTCAGAGAATCTCAGCTCCTGACGGCGGTGCTCCTCAAAGAAGAAGACCCTCACTTGATCACTTAGTCCCATTCCTACCAGACCCCAAATGTCCACATCGGTCCGGCATACCAACCTCCACCAACCCCGCCGTTGCCATTGACGGAGCCACCATTGACTGACCCGCCGAACTTCCCGAAAGCACCACCACCAACTTGAAGTGCTACGTCACCAACCTGAGGATCCGAACCAAAATTCGAACCCCCAGAGACCCCGCCGAACATTCCGCAACAGCCGACCTGCGCCGAACCATGTGGCTGAGCCTGGCTGGTCAAACCACCCTCAGAAGTGAAGTTCACTTGAAAACACACAAGACCGCAGAAAGATGCGGACACAGCCAAGAACGACGGCATCTTCATCGGCCCAGTCAGCGTATCGGGGAGGCTGATCATCGCAATGTTTCCGCCACCCCCTCCAATGTTCGGCATCTTGATCTTCGGCATTTTGAATTTTGGAATCTTGATTTTCGGGATGTTAATGTTGATGCGTCCGTACGTCGCTGCCCGAACCACCGCGCTGAATCCCGCAGTGGCCTTGTTAGCGACCCATTGCACTGCTTTGCGTACGGTGTTGACGATGTTCTGAATGACGCCGCCGATTGACCATGTTCCCGCGAGGTCGTACATGTTCACTGGGTCTGGCGGATAAGTGTAGGGGTTTGGTGTTCCACCTGGCACTGGGTCGGTGGTGAGGAATCTGCCGGTGGCGGGGTTGTACATCCGTGCGCCCATTTGGATCAGCCCGCCTTGGTTTGCTGATGCGCGTGTTGCGGTGCCGACCCAGCCATACGGTGAGGGTGCGGTCGCGGTGACGACGATGCCGTACTCGTCGTAGTCGGCCACCGAACTCATCGCGGCGGCTTCCACGCCCGTGGTGACATCGATCGTGGCGACCACGTCGCCGTGCGGGTTCGCCAACTGGAGCTCCGCTTTCGTTGTGCCGGTGCCGCTGCCGGTTTCCAAGATCGCGAGGGAGCCGCCTGGGCTGGTGAAGTTGCGGGTCCACGTCCCGGCGACTTGGTCTTAGGTCCAGGTCGGTGAATCACTGGTCCCGGCGTAATGATTCGTGATCGTGTTCTGGCTTGCTCCACCATTGGTTGCCAGGTCGGTGGTTGATACCCGACCGAGTGGGTCACGGTCGTCATTTTGACTGCGTACTCCGATCCGAAGTACGCGCTAGAAGCTGAGGTCGCCGGGCGTCAGCCTTCATAACCAAAGAAACCAAGGGCAAAGACATTATGCGGATCGTGCAAGTCGCGATCGCGTATCCAGGCAGTTTCTGGGCCGAGAACATTGCCGAGGTCCGGCGACTGAACCTGCTGTCTGAGACAGGGACGAAGCTGACCGACAATGAACTGCAGCTGCTGCGCCTGGTCGCCAGTGGCAAGAACATGATGGACGCCGCCGAAAAGGTCGGGGTCAGCGACCGGACCGGTCGAGTAAATCTGTCTCGGGCCTACGCCAAGTTGGGCGCGAACAACGCCACACATGCGGTCTATCTCGCGATGCGAGCAGGAACCATCGAGTAACTGCTACCGACTACTCGAGTAGCTGCGACCGTAGTGCCAACCGACGTGGCGCTCAGAGCTTGCGCGCACCACCTTGACCTCTCGGCTGGCATCGTAGGTGCGGGCTGGCCCGTTGTGGAAATGGATATAGGTGATCCCGTTGATCGTGTGGGCATTGGAAACAATGCGCACGCTGAACGGTCGCCGTGGTTGGCGAATCATGTCCCCCAGCACAAGCGTTCCTGCCGTGGTCCAGCCCTCTCGTTGGACTGGGCACCCGACCAGGTAGGTCAGCCATAACCCGCCCGCAAGAAATGCCGCCGCCCCACGACTCGTCGGCGAAAAGGCTTCCGCCACCACGACCACGGCGGAGAAACTCATGGCCGTCGCCAGCGCAGTAGTGAAAGTGCGCGGAGCAGGTCGAATCGCTATGCGACCGCCCGGTCTACTCCCCACATCGGGGTATGGAGTCTTCCCCACGTGTGCCAATGACGATCCGCCCGGACCAAGGAATAGGTGCGGCGCCGCTTCACGCCGCGAAACCAGCTGCGCACCGCCCGGCGACTCGTCCACCTCGGAAGCCCGCACCGCCACCGACTTGCTGGACACGTCTCGGGGCAAGAATAGTGCAGCTACGTACTCGTTCATTGCCGCACTCAGTGCCGATCCCGAACTTCGCGAAGCACTGCGCCCCTATCCAGAGACGAAAAACCCTGGGATGCTTCTATTTTTGTCAAGCGGCTAGAAGTGATGATTTCTGGAGCGTTCGGGGCAGGTCGCGTGTGACGTATCGCTTCACGCAGCGCATCGCTTCGCGTTTGGTTTTGCCTTCCGAGATTCGCCGCTGGACATAGGCCTTGGTCTCGGGGTCGCGGCCCATCCGGACCATCACGATCGTGTGGATTGCCCAGTTCAAGCGCCGGTCGCCGCCGCGGTTCAGGCGATGGCGCTCTGTGTTCCCCGAGGAAGCCGGTA
>JBAYVO010000114.1:0-6969 GCA_041674545.1 Candidatus Nanopelagicales bacterium
CTCGGGACGGCGTGGCACGACGCCGACCTAGCGGCAGTCGTCGCTGCCAAGCCCGACGCTGTTGTCGTCCCGAAGGTCAATTCGGCGGACGAAGTCCGCACCCTTGATGCGGCGATCACTGCCGCCGGCGGTGGACCCGAGATCGCCTTGTGGGCAATGATCGAGACCCCCGAAGCGATCCGCAACGTCAATGAAATCGCTACCGCGAGCCCCCGATTGAAAGTGCTCGTCATGGGCACCAACGATTTGGTCGCTGAACTTCACGCGGTGCACGTGCCCGGTCGAGCACCTATCTTGACCGCGTTGAGCCTCTCAGTCCTCGCCGCACGCGACGCGGGCATTGAGATCCTCGACGGCGTCTACAACGATGTGAAGAACGCCGACGGCTTCGAAGCGGAATGCCTGCAAGGTCGCCAGTTCGGCTTCGATGGCAAGACGCTGATCCACCCCAGCCAACTCGAACCAGCTAACCGACTGTTCGCGCCATCACCTGCCGAGGTCGAGCACGCACAGGCCGTCATCGCGGCCTTCGACGAAGCAACGGCGGAGGGTAAGGGCGTGGCGACGGTCAACGGCAAACTCATCGAGAACTTGCACGTTGCCGACGCGCACCGAATCCTCGCGGTTGCCCAAGCAGCCGGGATTACCGCGTAACTGCCGATCTGAACGCGTTAACGACGATGTCCCCCGCACCGGATGTGGTGCGGGGGACATCGTCGTTAACGCACTAGCTGCGAATCTTGTAGTCCTCAAGCAAGCGCCGCGCAATGATCATCCGCTGAATGTCAGCCGTGCCTTCACCAATCAACAACATCGGTGCCTCACGGTAAAGGCGCTCAATTTCGTATTCCTTCGAGTAGCCGTAGCCACCGTGGATCCGGAATGAATCCTCGACGACCTCTTTGCAGTACTCGCTCGCGAGGTACTTCGCCATGCCAGCCTCAAGGTCGTTCCGGGCGCCAGAGTCCTTCATCCGAGCAGCCTTGACCATCATCAGGTGAGCGGCTTCAACCTTCGTCGCCATCTCAGCCAAGCGGAAGGCCACCGCTTGGTGCTCGGCGATCGGCTTGCCAAAGGTAACGCGCTGCTGGGCGTAATCGACACCGAGCTCGAACGCACGATTCGCCAGCCCACACGCACGCGCGGCGACATTGACGCGGCCAACCTCGACGCCGTCCATCATCTGGTAGAAGCCCTTGCCGACCTCGCCGCCAAGCAGCGCGTCCGCGGGAAGCACGAGGTCTTCCATAACGAGTTCCGTGGTGTCGACACCCTTGTAGCCCATTTTGTCGATCTTGCCGGGGATCGTCAGTCCTGGGACAACTTCACCGAACCCAGCAGGCTTCTCGATGAGGAAGGTCGACATCTTCTTGTAGACGCTCGCACCCTCGGCAACGTCTTCGTCGGTGCGCACGAGGACCGCACACAAAGTGGATGAGCCACCGTTCGTGAGCCACATCTTCTGACCGTTGAGCACCCAGTCATCGCCCTTGTGCTGGGCCTTGCTGGTGATGGCCGAAACGTCCGAACCACAACCGGGCTCGGACATCGAGAACGAACCGCGCACCTCGCCCGTGGCCATGCGCGGGAGGTAGTTGCGCTTCTGCTCTTCGGTCCCGTGCTGCATGATCATGTACGCGACGATGAAGTGGGTGTTGATGACGCCACTGACACTCATCCAGCCGCGGGCAATCTCTTCGACGCAGAGTGCGTAGGTGGTCAAGGATTCGCCGAGGCCGCCGTACTCCTCGGGAATCATGATTCCGAAGATGCCCATCTCTTTGAGACCCTCAACGATTTCGGTGGGGTACTCATCCGCGTGCTCAAGGCGCTGGGCGTTGGGAATGATCTCGTTGTCGACGAAGGCGCGTAACGCCTGCAGGATTTCTTGTTGAATCTCGGTCAGATCCTCAGTCGATGCGAGGCGTCCCATAGGTACTCTCCTTGAGATTTCGGTGATATTTGACGACGACTTGTGGCGTTGCGCGACTACGACAACTGCGGAACGCCAGGCATTTCTCCTCCTGAGTATCCCTGACGCCGCTCATCCACCAAGAACGGACCCTTGCAGCGCGGTAGAGAATCGGCACTCGCCAGCTGGGGCTGCACCAACCCCCACCTCGGACCGTGGCCGAACTATTGGTGAACAGCGCAATTTCCGCAGGCGGTGGTCGCTGCTGCCGGAGTAGCGTGGCGGCCATGGCCCGCCTAACGACTCGTGCATTCGTGGGGCGCCTAGCAGGAACGCCCATATTCGATCCCAACGGCGACCAGCTCGGGCGTATCCGCGACGTCATCGTCGTGCTCCGACGCGATCGCACCGCACCCCGAGTCCACGGAATGGTCGTTGAGGTTCCTCCGCATCGACGGATCTTCTTGCCGATGACCCGAATCACCGGGCTTGAGGCGGGCAACGTGGTGGCGACGGGCCTGGTAAACATGCGGCGGTTCGCTCCACGTCCATCCGAATCCCTCATCGTCGCTGAGCTGCTCGACCGCAAGCTCACCATCACCGCAAGCGGTGAACAGGTTTCGTTGGTCGATATCGGCATTGAACAAACGCGTCAACTCGATTGGGTCATCACGAAACTCTTTGTACGTAAGGGTGGATCCGGGTTCAGACGGCGCGGTGAAACCCTGATGGTCAATTGGGATGAGATCACTGGCCTGTCCGACGAGATGCCCGATCAGCCCGCGGATTCCTTACTCGAGAAGCTTGACGATATGCGCGCGGCCGACATCGCGTCAGTCTTGACGGACCTGCCCTACAAACGGCAACTTGAGGTCACGCAGGGCATGGACGACGACGTTCTCGCTGACGTACTCGAAGAACTCCCCGACTCCGCCCAGGTCGCGATCTTGGCAATGCTCGATGACGAACGTGCCGCAGACATCCTCGATGAGATGGACCCCGGCGATGCCGCCGACCTCCTCGGTGAGCTGACCCCACAACGCGCCGAGGAACTGCTTGGGCTACTCGAACCCGACGACGCCGACGACCTGCGGCGCCTGCTCACATATGACGGGAAGTCGGCGGGCGGAATCATGACGACGGAGCCAGTCATTCTTGCCCCGGACGCCACCGTCGCCGAGGCCTTGGCACGAATCCGCAACGAGGACCTCCCGACATCCTTGGCGGCGCAGGTGTACGTCGCTCGACCGCCACTAGAGACCCCCACTGGTCGCTTCCTCGGAGTGGTCCACTTCCAGCGCCTGCTCCGAGAGCAACCAGGGACCTTGGTCTCCTCACTGGTGGACTCCGATCTGGAATCGGTGGACCCGCAGGCTCCCCTCGACGAGGTAGTCCGCCACTTCGCGCGGTACAACCTCGTGGGCCTACCAGTAATCGACAACAACGACCACTTGCTAGGCGTCGTGACAGTCGACGACGTCGTCGACAACATGCTCCCGCCAGACTGGCGCGAGAGTCACTCCGCCGCGACCGATACCGAATTGATTGTCAACCGAAAGGCCGGTGACGACGATGGCAACTGACCGCCAATCCCGGCTCAAGCCCGGCGTCCGCAAGCCCGGCGGACTCGATCAACCAATCGATGGCCGGCGGTCTCTACGGATGTCTGTGGACCCCGAGACCGTCGGCAAGTTCTCGGAACGGATCGCTCGTTTCCTCGGGTCGTGGCGCTTCATCGGCTACATGACGGCGTTCGTGCTGACGTGGGTGCTCTGGAACATCTTCGCTCCCGAGGACCTTCGGTTCGACGAATGGCCGTTCATCGGCCTCACGCTCCTGCTGTCATTGCAGGCGTCGTACGCCGCGCCGTTGATCTTGTTGGCTCAGAACCGTCAAACCGACCGCGACCGTATCCAATACCAAGAAGACCGAGGCGCAACTGAGCGCCTGATTGCTGACGCGGAGTTCCTCGCACGCGAACTCGCCTCCGTCCGGATCGCGATGGGTGAAGTCGCGACCCGTGAGTTCATCCGGTCGGAGTTCGAAGATCTCTCGCGCGCGCTCGCCGCACCCGAGGACGGCGCGGAGGATGGCGACGCAACAAAGGCGAATACCTCGGGCGAGAAAAAGCGGTCGAAGCGCAACTCGTAACATCGTTCGCATGACCGTTGTGTCGCGCGAAGCGATCGATGCCGCCCTGGCAACCGTGCAAGATCCCGAGATCCGCCGCCCGTTGACTGAACTCAACATGATCAAAAATGTCGACATTGCAGACTCCGGGTCCGTTTTGGTCGAGGTCTGGCTGACGGTTAGCGGGTGCCCGATGCGTGATGAGATCACCAGTCGTGTGACCGAAGCAGTCGGCAAGGTTGCCGGAGTGACCGACGTATCAGTCGTACTCGACGTCATGGCCGAGGAACAGCGCGCCGCACTACGCGAACAACTCCAGGGCCCAACCAAGGAGAACGTGTTCAACGCCGCAGGCAACACCACCAAAATTGTGGCGGTCGCCTCCGGTAAAGGTGGCGTTGGAAAGTCGTCGCTGACAGCCAACTTGGCAGTCTCCCTTGCCGCCCGCGGAATGTCCGTGGGCCTCGTCGACGCCGACATCTACGGCCACTCCATCCCCCGCATGCTCGGCGTCATCGAAGCCCCAACCGTCGTCGACGGAATGATCTTGCCGCCGGAGTGCTTCGGCGTTCGAGTCATTTCGATGTTGCCGTTCAAGCCCGGCGGAATCACCCAGGCCGTCGCATTCCGCGGGCCAATGCTCCACCGTGCCCTCGACCAGTTCTTGACTGACGTCTACTGGGGCGACCTCGACGTTCTCCTCCTCGATTTGCCGCCAGGCACCGGTGACGTGGCAATCTCGGTGGGACAACTGCTCCCCCGCGCAGAACTTGTGGTCGTCACGACGCCACAGCCTGCCGCTGCTGAGGTCTCCATCCGCGCCGGAATGTTGGCGCAACAGACGCATCAGCGAGTCATCGGCGTCATCGAAAACATGGCTGGATTCCCGTGTCCGCACTGCGGCGAACCGATCGACATCTTCGGAGTCGGCGGAGGATCGTTGGTCGCGGAGTCGCTCACGCGCGAGCTCGGCACGGACGTACCGGTACTGGGCCGTGTTCCGTTCGACACCCGGTTGCGCGAGGGTGGCGACGCCGGAGTCCCACTCGTCGTTTCCAGTCCCGATTCTCCGGCCGGTCAAGCAATCGAATCGATCGCCGCGACCCTCGCTGCCAAGCCGCGCGGATTGGCCGGAATGAGCCTGGGCATCACACCCGCCGGGCGCAAGTAGTAGCAGTCACAAATGTCGTGAGATCGCCTCGCTGCGCAGGCCTTGGACCTAACTGAGCCTGGGCTACGTTGCGTCTGGGTCCAAGCGTGGGCCCGAAGCCTTCGGGGCCGTCACTGGCGCGGTAGCCGCGGCATCTGAACTAGCACCGGTCACCGGAGTTGCTGGCTTGGCTGATGACCCCGTCACGTCTGACATCGCCGAACTTATGATGCGTTTGGGATGCAGGTCCGACATCGACCGCAAGTCCGTCTTGATCCCATCGAGGTCGAGATCTGGCACCAAGTCCTGCTGTGCGGTGGACGCGAGCTCTCGAAGCTTGCGAACCATCCGACCCGCGTCTGCAGCAGCCTTCGGCAGCTTGTCAGGACCAAAGATCAACAAGGCAACCGCAGCAAGGAGCAACAGTTCGCCCCAACCGACATCCATCACCCCGTCATTGTCACCCATGAAGCGGGCGAACGTGGCCTTGGCCAGGTAATTATTCGGTGCGAGATCCCAACTTGACAGTCACATCGCGACTCGCGCCGCCATTTGGAGTCGCAATCGTCAGCGTGATGTCCTGCCCTGGCTGGTTTGCTCGGATTGCGCTGAGCAATTCGCCTGGACCAGCAATTTTATTGCCGTTGACCGCAGTGATGACGTCGCCGTCTTGAATTCCCGCCGCGGCCGCTGGGCTACCTGGCTCGACTCGGCCAACCTGCGCGCCCGCTCCGTCGTACTGAGTGTTGGGCTGCACGCCGATGATCGGAACGGTTGAAGAGCCAGTCGAGATGATCTCGTCGGCGATTCGTTTGGCGTTGTTGATTGGGATAGCAAACCCAAGGCCGATCGAGCCACCAGAGCCGCCATCAGAGGCACCAAGCGTCGCAATTGCTGAGTTGATGCCGATCACTTGGCCTTCGGCGTTGACCAACGGGCCGCCGGAGTTACCCGGGTTGATTGCCGCGTCAGTCTGAAGCGCGCTGATGAAAGACGCTTCCCCCTGACCACCGGCGGTCACGGGGCGGCCCAACGCGCTGATGATTCCGCTGGTGACCGTGCCCTGGAGCCCGAGTGGTGAACCAACCGCGATCGCCGCGTCGCCGATCACCACAGCGTCGGAGTTGCCGAGCGTCGCGGCAGGGAGGTTACTTTGATCGATCTTAACGACTGCGATGTCGTACGACACCGAACGACCAACGAGCTTGGCTGGCACCGGCTCTTGGTTTGGGAACTGCACAGCGATCTCGCCGCCAGTTGCCGCCGCTGAGATGACGTGGTTGTTCGTCATGATGTAGCCATCGCTGTTGTAAATAAAGCCCGAGCCTGTGCCGCCCTCGCGGCCACTGCGCGCAATGATCGTGACTGTGCTTGGCAGCACCTTCTTGGAGATTGCTGCGACGGAGTTATCCGCTCGAGGGGATAGAGCCTCCGGCGATGACGGGTTGTACTGGGTTCCCGTGCTGTAGGTCGAACCGGACAGCGCACTGCCGATCGCAACGCCACCGATTCCGGCGAAGAGACCCGCTACCAAGCCGGCGACGACGCCAGCAACAACTGCCTTGTTGACCCCCTTGCCCTTGTTCGCAGCTGGGTCGACCGGCGGCTGGCCGTATCCGTCCCACTCACCCATTCCTGCAGCGGTGAGGCCGGGCACCGGCGACGGCTGCTGATATCCAGGTTGGGCGTATGTCTGGTCGTAGGTTGGCTGCGACGTGGTCGGCTGGTATCCAGCCTGGCCGTAGGCAGCTTGCTCGTAGGCGGCTTGGTCGTAGGC
>JBAYVO010000115.1:0-6957 GCA_041674545.1 Candidatus Nanopelagicales bacterium
ATTCCCCCAGACAAAGTAGGGAAACGCCAAAATCGTCGAATCGGCGTTTGCATCGATGCGAAACCTGCGTAAATCTGCGCCGCAACGGCCCACGCGAAACACGGACGCGAAAACCGACCTGATCTAATAGCGCGCGTTATGAGCATCGATACGCGCGAGACCGCTGCGCCTCCAAAGTTCGCGTCAGTTGGCAGCAGCCACTACCCCGTTGTGCTCGCGGTGTTTGTCGGCCTGCTGTTGATTTCGAATATCGGCGCCACAAAACTCATCGAGTTCGGCCCGATCATCACCGACGGTGGCGCGTTCCTGTTCCCGCTCGTCTACATCACCGGCGACATCCTCAGCGAGGTCTACGGCTTCAAGGCAGCACGCAAGGCAATCCTGGTCGGCTTCGCCATGGCGATCCTGGCCGCGCTCACGTTCTGGATCGTGCAGATCTCCCCCGCGGCAGCGAGTTGGCCCAACCAAGAGGCCTTCGAATCGATCCTCGGATTCCTGCCCCGAATTGTGCTCGCGAGCATTTGCGGCTACCTCGTCGGGCAACTGCTAAACGCCTACGTGCTCGTCCGGATCAAAGCGCGGACCAACGAACGATCCCTGTGGCTACGCCTACTCGGCTCCACCGCGGTTGGCGAAGCCGCAGACACCATCGTGTTCTGCACCATCGCCTTTTACGGTGTCATCACCGGCGGCGAGTTCCTCAACTACGTCATCATCGGGTACCTCTACAAGGTGGCCGTCGAGATTCTCCTACTACCCATCACGTACCGGGTGATTGCGGTCATCAAGAAGAGTGAACCCACCTACGGCGCGCCCGAACCGGTCGCCGTGCCGTAGGTCCGGTCCACGCCTCAAGCGCCGTAGTACGCCCCGAGGAACTCGTCCCGGAACTCATAGAATGTTCCGTCGGCAATGCTGGCTCGGATTTGATCGACCAGTCTCACGATGAAGCGTTCGTTGTGAATCGTTGCCAACGTGTTCGCAACCATCTCCTTCGCCTTGAACAAGTGGTGAAGGTAGGCCCGGGTGTAGTTGGCACACGTGTAGCAGTCACAGTCCGGATCGATCGGCGAGAACTCGCGGCGATTCTCGGCTCGGGACACATTGAATCTGCCGTCTGGTCGGTAGACCGCGGCGTTGCGCCCGACCCGCGAGGGCGTCACACAATCGAACGTGTCGGCCCCGTTCTCGATTGCGGTAAACAGATCGTCCGGCTCGCTAATGCCCAGCAGGTGCCGCGGCTTGTCGAGCGGGAGTTCTTCGTTGACCCAGCGCACAATCGTGCCGAGGTTCTCCTTCTCTAGCGCGCCGCCGATCCCGAATCCATCGAATTCCAACTCGGCGAGTCCACGAGCCGCGCGTCGACGAAGGTCTTCATATTGCGCTCCCTGCACGACCCCGAACAGCATCTGCCGCGGTTTGTCCGGGCGCTCCCGCGCGAGGCGCTGGTGTTCATTGACGCATCGAATTGCCCACGCATGAGTCCGCTCGAGGGACATCTCTTGGTACTCACGGGTGTTCAACAAAGTGGTGCATTCATCGAACGCAAAGATGATGTCGGCGCCAATCTGACTTTGCACCTGCATTGAAACTTCGGGGGTGAAGCGATGCATCGACCCGTCGAGGTGCGACTTGAACGTCACGCCATCGTCGTCCACGTGGGCGAGGCGCTCCTTGCCGTCAGCGATCACGTCGTCAGAACGCACCTTGGTGGCGTCCATCGACAACACCTTCTTGAAGCCGACGCCGAGCGACATCACTTGGAAGCCGCCGGAGTCGGTGAATGTCGGGCCGGGCCACGACATGAACGCGCCGACACCTCCTGCCGCGGCGACGATGTCTGGGCCAGGCTGCAAGTAAAGGTGGTACGCGTTCGCCAGAATTGCCTGGGCGCCGAGGTCTGCCATCGACTCTGGCAGCACCGACTTGACTGTCGCCTTCGTTCCGACCGGGATGAAGGCGGGCGTGGAAATTTCGCCATGTGGCGTCCGGATAACGCCGACGCGAGCTAGCGGACCGTCTCCCGCGCGACCGGCCGACGTCTGCGTATCGCTGAGTTGACTGACGACTTCAAACGCTGCCTCGGTCACCAGATCTTCACGCGCTCCGCTGGCTCTCGCCACATGCCATCGCCAGGCTTCACATCAAATGCGGCAACAAAGTCATCGTTGTTCACGAGCACCCCAAGCACGCGGTACTCCGGCGGCGAATGTGGGTCGATGGCGATCCGGCGAATCTCCTCTTGCTCCCGGGTTTTCGCGCGCCACACCTGCGCCCACCCAGCAAAGAAGCGCTGCTCTCCGGTCATGCCGTCAATCACGGGGGCCTCGGCGCCGCCGAGCGAATGACGGTACGCCCTCAACGCCACAGCCAACCCCGACACGTCAGCAATGTTCTCGCCCAACGTGAGTTCGCCATTCAGGTTATGGCCGGGTATCGGCTCGTACGCGGCATATTGGTCCGTCAGCGCCTTGGTCCGGGCCTCGAACGCCTCCAGGTCCGCTTCGGTCCACCAGTTACGGAGGTTCCCTTCACCGTCGTATTGCGATCCCTTGTCGTCAAATCCGTGGCTGATCTCGTGCCCAATGACCGCGCCGATCGCGCCATAGTTGACCGCGTCGTCCGCACTCATCGTGAAGAACGGCGGCTGCAGAATCGCAGCCGGGAAGACGATTTCGTTCATCTCCGGGTTGTAGTACGCGTTCACCATCTGCGGTGGCATGAACCATTCGTCACGGTCTACCGGGCCGCCAAGCTTGGCGATATTGCGATCGTGTTCGAACCGGTTGGACGCGAGCACGTTCTCTACGAGTTCGCCTGGGGTCAACACAAGTGCGGAGTAGTCAAGCCACCTATCCGGGTAGCCGATCTTCGGCCGGAATGTCCTGAGCTTCTCGTGAGCAGCCTGCTTGGTCTGGGCTGTCATCCATTCGAGGTCATCGATGGCATCGGCATAAGCAGCAATCAGGTTGTCGACCAACGTAACCATTCGCGCCTTGTTCTCCGGCGGAAAGTGACGTTCGACGTAGATCTGCCCGAGCGCTTCACCAACTGCGGATTCAACGAGCGAGACACCGCGCTTCCAGCGCTCACGCTGGCTCGGCACGCCGCTGAGTACTGTGCCAAAGAACGAGAAGTTCAACTCGTCGAGTTCCTTGTTGAGCACCGACGCGAACGATGCGAGAACCGACCACTTGAGGTAGTCCTGCCACGTGGCGAGTTCTTCGCCCGCAAACAACTCACCTGCGGCGGTGAAGTAGTCAGGTTGGCCAACGTTGATGGTCGCCGGGGCCTCAGTGACGTTCCCTGCAGTCAAGAACTCGGCAATCCGCAACTGGGGCGCGAGTGCGTCAACTTCGCCTAGCGTGAGCTTGTTGTACGTCGCCTCCGGATCGCGGTTCTTCACCTTGTCCCAGGATGCCTGAGCAATCTTCGTCTCCAGCGCCACAATACGATCGGCGACGTCGGCAGCAGTTGCCTCATCGCCCCATCCGGCTAGCTTCCACATCGCCGCAACGTGCGTGCGGTAGCCACTGAGGATCTCGGCAAACTTCTCGTCAAGGTAGAAGTCGCGGTCGGGCAGGCCCAGGCCCGACTGTCGAATGTCGAGGACGTACTGCGTCGCGTCTTTGTTGTCTTGATGCACGAAGGTCCCGACGGGTGTGCTGATTCCTTGCCGATCAAATGAGCCAAGCAGGGCAGGTAGCTCACCTGCAGACTCGAGCGCCTCGATCTGGGCAATCAATGGCGCGATTGCGCTGACGCCCCGCTCGTTCAGGCGCTCGGTGTCCATGAAAGAGGAGTAGATGATCGCAACCTGAGTCGCAGGGTCTTGTGGCGTAGCCGTCGTCGCGCCTGACAGATCGACGCCCTCGCGCAACTCGTTAATGATGGCGTGCAGTTGTTCTTCGGCGATGTCATGCAACGCCGTAAAAGAGGCGTACTGCGCTTTGTCTGCAGGGATCTCAAACTCCTGCAACCACCCGCCATTGATCGCCCGGAAGAAGTCATCCTGCGGGCGCACGGCCTCGTCAAATGCTGCTCGATCGATACCGGACTCGCCACGGGGAGTGCCGGCGTCTGACTGGTCAATTCCGCTGTCAATGCTCACCGGGCGACCCTAACGCGTCACCGTCGAATCGACCACCAATGCCGTACCCAACAGAACTCCGTGCCTCGGGACCGTGACTCTGTCAGCGCCTGCTTAGCGGAAGTTCATGTAGAAGCCGCCAGTGTTGTCTGCCGCGTAAACGATGTCGGTCGCCTCGTCGTAGGCCAGGCCGGTCAACCAAGGCTCGCCCGGAATCGTCGTGACACTCGTCGGGGTTGTTTGTGTTGGCTTCGCGACGTCTGCCCACTTGGGATCGGACACGGAGAGGATCGAGTTGGTGTTGTTGGTGTTGTATTGCTTCATCGACGTGCCGTCAACAAAGATCTCGGTGCCGTCTGAGTTCACGGCGAGTCCAACGGTACGCGCCCAGCCGTCAATCTGAATCGCCTGGACGTTGTCGTCAGCTTGTGATCCGCTCGGCGTAATCTTCAACACGATCGTGTTGTCGTTCGACGCACCTTGGTACACCGCGTACACGTTGCCTTGCGCGTCCTCGGCCAGGCTGTAAACACTCTGGTTCTGATTGTTCGCGCCCCACGACGGGATGCAGTACACATAGTCCGCCCACGTCGAATCGGGGCTCATTTTGTACACGCACCCGGACTGCAGCGACGAGAAGTAGTACCAGCCGTTCGAATCTTGCGCGACACCCGCGCCGTCACCAATCGACACCTGCGTTGGAGTCTTTGTTGGGAACGCCTTACTGGTGTACTTGAACGCGCCTTCGGCAGTGTTGTGAGGTGTGGTGTCTGGACCTGCACCTGGGCCCCACGCGTAGTAGCCGTTTCCAGCGGGCGCGACGTTCCCAGCAAGGTGCTTGCCTTCCCCTCCGCCGTAGGGGTAGCTGAAGATTGAGTTGCCGCCGGTCGTGTTCGCGTTGACAGACTTCTTGCCCATCAGGAGTTGGTCGCCGCCGTTGTTGAAGTTGATCTGTTCAATCTTGACGCCGTCGGGCATCTTTGGCTGCCAGCTCGCGGTTGGCTTCACCGCGACTGATTCCTTGGCTACTGTCGTGGGTAGATCCGCCTGCGCCCACTCGAACACGCTGCCCTGGTTGACGCTCTGCGACACATACAGCTTGCCGTTACGAACCACTGGACTCAGCATCGCCTTGGGAGCAGTCCCATCCGAGGTCACCTTGACCATTCCGGGCGTGCGTGGAGTTGCAACCTGGAATCTCTCTTCTGCGTTCTCGCCCTTGGCCTGGGCCTCGACCGCGTACTGGCCCGTCGGGATTCCGTTGTTTACAAGTGCGCTAATGGTGCCCTGATCGGTGCTCTGGGTATCCATATCGAAGAGGCGCTTGCCCTTCGTGTCCGTGCCGGAGTAGAACCGGAGCTTCACTGTTGTCAAGGCATCAAAGTTCGCGCCAGTGACGTAGAACGGCACGTTGACCTTGGGGTTGTCCCCGGGATCACTCTTGCCATCCTGCGACACGACAATGACCGCATCCTTCTTCGCGGCGACTTCTTGCGTGGTGCTCGCGCAACCAGCAACTCCCAAGACCAACAGAGCGGAAGTTGCAAGCGTCACGGATTGCTTCGACGGCAGACTCAGTGAAATCACGAGTTGACAGTAGCCCCCGCCACAAGATCATGCTGATCGAAACTAGTGCAGGTGGGTGTGGACCGATGCACTAATCCTGCTGGCGCCGCCAGCGGATACCCGCTTCGATGAAGTCATCGATCTCGCCATCGAGGACCGCGCCGGTGTTGCCAGTTTCGTACTCTGTCCGCAGATCTTTCACCATCTGGTACGGGTGCAACACGTAGGACCGCATCTGGTTTCCCCAACTGCCAGTGGTGTCCCCCTTGAGCGCATCCATCTTTTCGCGTTCTTCAAGGCGCGTGCGCTCAAGGAGTTTGGCTTGCAAAACAGCCATCGCACTCGCCTTGTTCTGCAGTTGTGAGCGCTCGTTCTGACACGAAACAACGATGCCCGTTGGTTCGTGGGTAAGGCGAACCGCCGAGTCCGTGGTGTTGACGCCTTGACCACCAGGACCACTTGAGCGGTACACATCAACGCGAATCTCGTCTTCAGGAATCTCGATATGGTCTGTCTGCTCCACAACGGGAATGACTTCGACGCCGGCAAACGACGTCTGACGGCGACCCTGGTTATCGAACGGCGAAATGCGAACGAGCCGATGGGTTCCCTGCTCTACCGACAGCGTGCCGTACGCATACGGCGCCTTCACCGCGAAGGTCGCGGACTTGATACCCGCTTCTTCCGCGTACGACGTGTCGTAGACCTCGACCGGATACCCATGGCGCTCGCAGTAGCGGGTATACATCCGCATGAGCATCTCGGCCCAGTCCGCGGCGTCAACCCCACCGGCCTCTGAGCGAATCGTCATCAGCGCCTCGCGTGAGTCGTACTCGCCGCTCAACAGCGTGCGCACCTCAAGTTCGGCAACATCGCGTTGCGCAGCGGTCAGCTCTGCCACCGCTTCGGCGAGCATGTCGTCGTCGCCCTCGACCTCGGCAAGCTCGAACATGACCGGCAAGTCGTCCACCCGCTGGCGCAACGACGCAGCGCGACGGATCTCGCCCTGAACAAACGAAAGTCGACTCGTGACTACCTGCGCATGATCTTGGTCATCCCACAAATCCGGCGCTGACGCTTGCGCCTCAAGTTCAACCACCTCTGCGGCGAGCTGTGGAACATCAAGAACTGCCTCGATACTCACCAACGTCGCGGCGAGTTCCTTGAGCTGTTCAGCTATTTCCAGTGATGGCACAACACCAGAGCTTAGGTCAACCCGATAGCTCAGGGGCGAATCGCCTAGCGCAGGGGTGAGCTTGCCGCAGCGTCGGTGGCGACATCAACGGTCGGGTCAACACCAA
>JBAYVO010000116.1:0-6889 GCA_041674545.1 Candidatus Nanopelagicales bacterium
GCCGGGACCGATGTTCAACACCATCGGCGAGGTTGACGGCGTTGATCTGATTCGGATCACGGGCACGCAGGTGTACCCGACTACCGGTGAATTGAATTTGACGACGGTGACTGAACGCGGGGGACCCTATGGCGAGCTGACCTTGCCGGAGGCTTTCACAGGCTGGGTCAGCAACCAAGATGTGGTTGTTCCTACGACGGACCTGTTTCCGGAGGGAACCACCGAACAAGATGCGACTGACGAAGGTGCGGCGAACTTCGCCAACTCGCAGTCGAACGCAATCTCAGCCGCGTTGACCTATCTCGACATTCCGGTCACGAGCTCGGTGGTGATCGCGTTTGTGACCGCGAACAGTCCCGCCACAGGCAAGCTTAAGGTGGGTGATGTGATCGAGGCGGTTGATGGGGTGCCCGTCAAGCGGCCGGAGGACCTTCCGCCGCTCATCCGGGCGAAGGCCCCAGGATCCACTGTCACGTTCTCGATCAAGCGCAACCAGGCACCCGCCACTGAGGTCGTCGAGCTTGGCGCGAATCCGCGCGACCCTCTGCAGGGTTATGTCGGGGTGGCCAGCAGCAACGAGTACAGCGGGCCATTCCCGATCGAGTTCGGTGTCCAAGGCGTGGGTGGACCAAGCGCAGGCACCATGTTCGCGCTGGGAATCGTCGATAAATTGACCCCAGGGGACCTGACAGGTGGTCACGTTGTCGCAGGCACTGGCACCGTGAACCCCGCAGGGGAAGTTGGTTCGATCGGTGGTATTCAGCAGAAGATGTTTGCCGCGAATAACAACGGCGCGAAGCTGTTCCTCGCGCCGCGTGAGAACTGCGCGTCGGTGCTCGCGGCCGCGCCGCCGGAACTCAATGTAGTCGCGGTGAGCACCCTCACTGAAGCTGTCGAAACCCTTAAAGCGTGGAAGTCGGGCAGCACAGACCTACCGCGCTGTTAGTCGGCCCGCAGCGTCTGGTGGCTATTCCAGCGTTAGCGCGAGTGCGTCGGTCAGTCCGGGAAGCAAGTCGATCCCGGTCAGTACGTCATCGTCGTTGTCCTTGTCTCGCAGGCGAATCGCGCACATCCGGCGCCCATCGCGCAGAACCGCTGCGGCGAGGCGAACTTCACGCCGATCGGGATGCCCGACGGCCGCTTCGATGAGCTCAGCCATCTCTTTTTCACCCTCAAGCTCGGCCTCAGCGCTTGGTGGCAGAAGGATCCGCTCGACGACAATCGCAGTCCCCACGACTTGCGGCGGCCACGCGATTTGGGCGAGCGCTTCATCGATTTGTTCGTTTCCGGCAGACCATTCCTGCTCGACCGGGATCAGCTCGTTGCCGCTGGCATTTGTTGCGTCCAACTCCATCGCGGCAGCCAAATCCGGCTCACGCTCGATGAGCTCGGACATGTAGGCCAGGGCGAACAAACGGACCGGCTGGTCCCATCCGTCAGCGTGTACGTGGGTTTCAAGTTCCAACACTGCGGTGGTCAGTGGGTGCATTAGCGGTTCTTCAGCGTCCATAACCTCATCCTGCCTGATCGCTGAACGGTAAGGACGTAGGGTGTGCAGGTGAGCTTCGCATCGTCGGCCGGGGGTCGTTCCGCAGACTCGCCCGCCAAAGACCCCGATGGGCGCGGTCGCGTTCTGATTCCGACCATCGCTGTCATTGTTGGCCTGATCATCATGCTCGTCATTTTCACGAGCTTCTACACCGACTTCTTGTGGTTCAAGTCCGTCGACTCCACCGACGTCTTCACGACGTCGTTCGGTATCCGGATTGGACTGTTTGTTGCCTTCGGGGTGATCATGGCGCTCGGTCTCGGCGCTTCGATGGTGATCGCGTACCGAACTCGCCCAACTCAACGGATTCGCACGCCTGAGCAGATGAGCCTTGAGCGCTACCGCGCCGGACTAGAGCCGTTGCGAAAGCCACTGGCATTTGTCATCCCTGCCGCCTTGGGTGCGCTTGGTGGGATCTCGGCCGCTGCTGAATGGCGCTCGTGGTCGCTGTGGCGTAACCAAGAACCGTATGGCGAGGTCGACCCGCAATTCGGACTTGACCTGGGCTTCTACATGTTTAGCTACCCGTGGTTACGGTTCCTGCTCGGCTTTGGGTTCGCCCTCGTGCTGCTCGCAATGCTCGCCGGGGCGATCGTGCACTACCTGTACGGCGGGATTCGCCTGCAGCAGCCTGGGCCTCGCGTGAGCGATGCGGCGCAGACGCAGCTATCCATCCTGCTGGGCATCTTCTGCCTTCTGAAGGCCGCCGCATATTGGCTCGATCGGTATGGATTGGCGCTGAAAAATGAAGACCTCGTTCAAGGCTTCACTGGTCTGAAGTTCCGCGATGTCAACGCACTACTTCCGGCCAAATCCATTCTGATGGTTATCGCACTGATCTGTGCGGTGCTCTTCTTCGTGAATGCGTTCCGGCGCTCATGGCCGGTCGCGGGATCTGCCCTCGCCCTGCTCGTTGTGTCGGCGATCCTGATCGGCGGTATATACCCGGCGATCGTCCAGCAGTTCCAGGTGGCGCCAAGCGTGCTGGTCAAAGAAGAGCAGTCGATTCGGTACAACATCGAAGCGACCAGGGCTGCGTACAACCTTGACGACATTCAAGTCGAGGAATACAACGCGAGCAAAGAGCCGGACAAGGCTGTCCTGGCAAAACAGACGGGAACGTTGGAGAACATTCGGATCGTCGATCCGTCAGTGGTGTCGCCAACGTTCAGGCAATTGCAGCAGAACTTTGCGTTCTACTCGTTCCCCGATGTCCTAGATGTTGACCGCTACATCCTCGACGGCAAGCAACGCGGTGCGATCGCGTCGGTACGCGAGTTGAACCTTGAGGGAGTGCCAGCAGCGCAGCGAAATTGGGCGAACGATCACCTCGTTTACACCCACGGTTACGGATTTGTTGGCGCGTATGACAACGAAAAGTCGCCCAACGGCGAACCCGTGTTCTTTGAGTCAAACATTCCGCCTCAGGGTGCGCTGCCGATTGAGCAGCCTCGCGTCTACTTCGGTGAGAGTTCACCGGAGTACTCGATCGTTGGCGGAAACCCAGTCGACGGAACCGCGCGCGAACTCGACTATCCCGATGACACCGCCCCGAACGGACAACGAAACAACACGTATGACGGCACCGGTGGCGTGCCCGTCGGTTCGTCTTTGGACCGACTGTTGTTCGCAATCAAGTACCAAGAGCCGAACATCCTGTTGTCTGACTTGATCAACGATGAGTCACGCATCATGTGGGACCGTGATCCACGCACCGTTGTGGGCAAGGTCGCTCCGTGGCTCAAACTCGACAACGATCCTTACGCTGTCGTGGTTGGCGGGCGCATCAAATGGATAGTCGATGCGTACACCACATCGAACTCCTACCCGTTCTCGTCGCGTGTGACGTTGAACGAGGCGATCAGCGACTCCACGTTGACGCGGACCTCGCCGAACCTCCCGCGCGATCAGATCAACTACATCCGAAACTCGGCCAAAGCGGTTGTTGATGCCTATGACGGCACCGTCGACATCTACGGCTGGGACGAAGAGGATCCGATCCTCAAGACGTGGTCGAAAGTGTTCCCAGGAACTGTCAAGCCGAAGTCTGAGATGCCCGCCGACATCCTCCCGCATGTGCGCTATCCCGAAGACGCGTTCAAGATTCAGCGGATGATGTACAGCCGGTACCACGTCACAGACCCGGCCGTGTTCTACAGCGGCCAGGACTTCTGGAACGTCCCGATTGACCCCACGAACAGCGAAGAGAACCAACTGCAGCCCCCGTACTACCTGCAGATGCAAATGCCAGGGCAGAACGTTCCGCGGTTCTCCCTGACCACGACGTATTCGCCGATCAACCGGCCGACCCTCGCTGCCTTCATGGCGGTAGATAGCGATCCGGGGGAGAACTACGGCAAGTTCCGGGTGCTTCAGTTGCCCAAGAACACCACCATTCCTGGCCCCGTCCAAGTGCAGAACAGCTTCGACTCGAACGCTGCGATCGCCAATGAGATCAACATTCTGAGGCA
The DNA here is from genome assembly GCA_041674545.1 of Candidatus Nanopelagicales bacterium. Taxonomy (GTDB): domain Bacteria; phylum Actinomycetota; class Actinomycetes; order S36-B12; family UBA10799; genus UBA10799. Next base: position 4,021 of record JBAYVO010000116.1, read on the forward strand.
AGGCGGCTCAGAGGTTCAGCCCGGAAACTTGCTGTCGCTGCCGGTCGGGGGAGGCATGCTCTACGTCGAGCCCCTGTACGTCAGGGCTGCGAACAACGGCTACCCACTGCTGCAGAAGATCCTCGTTTCGTTCGGTGATACGACCGTCATGTCGGACAACCTTCCGGACGCGCTGAAAGCGGTGGGGGTGATACCGGGAACCGTGAAGCCCGATAAGGGTGGCGACACTCCGGATCCGGTCGCGCCCACTGAGGCAGTGTTGCTAGGCCAACTCGCAGAAGTGCTTGCCGAGGCGCAGTCTGCGTACAACGCTGGGCAGGAGGCGTTGAAGAACAGCAACTTCGCTGCCTACGGCGAGGCACAAAAGCGGCTTGAAGCAGCGCTGAAGCGAGCGAGTGCGCTGCAGGCTCAGATCAACGAACTCGCATCGGCTGGAACGAAGGAAAGCACCGCCGCGGCGACTGAGCCGGTCCCACAAGCGGGCGTGCCGTAAGGCGTACCCAGTCTCAGTTGCTACTTGACCTTGAAGGTCTTCTTCACCTTAGCGCTGGCCCCGTAGGAGTTGTGGGACGTCACGATCAAGGTGTATTGCTTCGAGTTGTTCTTGCGGTTCTTCAGGATGGACTTGCGGGTGAATTTGGTCCGTGTCTTGGTCGGGTCGAGCATTTTTTGGGTCACCGTTGCTGACGAACCCTTCTGCTTCACCCTGGCTCGGATGTAGGAGCCGATGTTCGTGCGCGGCAATGTCCACGTTGCAGTGCGCTTCTTTGCTTTCGCTTTCCCGCTGACGGCGAGGTCTGTGACGGGGAATGGCGCGACGCTGAGGGTCGTGATTTGGACGTAACCGTCGACGCCGGAGACCACATCGCCGCTGTAGTAGCCGCCTTGCCCGTAGCTCACGCCGCCGCGACTCAGCGGACCCGAGTAGTAGATCGCCGCGGCGCTCTGCGAGTTGGTACCCGTTTCGGCCGCGAACGAACCACCAGCTCCACCGCCACCTTGTTCGCCGCCACCAGCCTCGCTGCCGCCGCCGCCTCCGCCGCCGTATCCGCCGCCTCCGCCAGCACTAAATCCGCCGCCGCCTCCACCGAATCCGGCGCCGCCCCCGCCCACGTTCATGTCAATCTGCTGACCGAAGTACGAACTGGTGCCGCCAACGTCTCCTCCGGACGACGAACCGCCACTGCCTAAGGCCCAATACCCGCCGCCGCCGCCATTGCCATTGCCTCCGCCGCTCGCGGCGCCGCTGCTGCCGCTCGGGGACAGCTCCGCTCCGCCGTTGCCTCCACCGCTGCCGCCCCCGTCGCCGCCGCGTCCGCTAATGACGTTGCTATTCCCACCTGCGCCAGGTTGGGGCCCCGAACCGTTGCCGCCCGCGCGTGAGTTCGCGGCCGCGCCGTCGCCGCCATTGAGCGCGGCAATTGCGCCACCGCCCGCACCCGCGACGACCACGGGGGTTCCGTTTGCGCGCACGATCGAGGTTGCCGAGCCACCGCTACTCGCGCCCGTGCTCGCCCCGCCGACCCGAATTTGGAGGGTCTCGCCCGCGGTCACCGCCTCTGCCGTGACGACCACAGCGCCATGGCCACCCCGAGCGGCCGAGGGGCCGGATGGTCCGCCGCCGCCGCTACCGACCGCGGTGATCTCGATGATGCCGGTTGCTGGCGCTGTCCACGTGGCGAGGGAGCCGCTGTAGGTGAAGTTGGTCGTCGCGGCAGCAGCCTGGGTCACGCTCGTGATCGACCACGCAGCGCAAAGGCCCGTGACGGTGGTGATTGCGACGGCTTGTTTGAGCTTCACAGCGACTCCAGCATCGTGCATGAGATTGGTGAACAGGGTGTGACGCACATCACGATGCCATGATTTGCGAATCGTCGATAGTAATTGTTCGGCCCGACTCGCTCAGATGGAGTATTTGCCGCTGACCGTGCAATTGGTCCGCAGCGTCCGCGGCCAAAGGCTCCGCAGGATGCACGCGCGATGGCGACGCGGGTTGCCGATGTGGAATTGTCTAGGTGACAGCGGGTCGGGTGACTCCTGTCTAACCAGCAACGCAGGATCTGGCGAACGGAGTTGCTCGGTGAGTGCGAGTACTGACTTGAAGCCACGGTTGCGTGGGTGGTTGCACTTTGGAACAGCCCCGTTGGCGTTCGTGCTCGGGCTCTGTTTGCTCGTCGTTACGCCAACCCCGGAGTTGCGGGCAGGTGTGGCGGTTTACGTCGGGTCAGCAGTTCTGCTGTTTGGTGTGTCGGCCGCGTATCACCTCGGGGCAGGCGGCCCGCGCACGAACGAGTTCTTGCACCGCCTCGATCATGCGAACATCTATCTATTCATTGCTGGCAGTTACACGCCGTTTGCCGTGGACCTACCTGAGTACGGCTCGCTGCTGCTTGCCATTGTGTGGGGGATCGCGATTATTGGCACGATCATCGGCGTCGCCTGGTGGAGCGCGCCACGATGGCTCGTTGTGGGGTCGTATCTAGCGTTGGGTTGGATTGCGGTGATCTTCCTGCCGCTGATGTGGAATGCGTTCGGCGCGGGCATCGTTGCGCTCGTAGCGCTCGGCGGTTTGTTGTACAGCTTGGGCGCGATTGTGTACGCGCGGAAGAAGCCGGACCCGAGCCCGGATTGGTTTGGGTACCACGAGATCTTCCACAGTTTCACGATCGTGGCGTTCCTCGTTCAACTCGTCGCGATCACGATTGTGGTCACCGGCTAGCGCCCGATTGGTCGCTCCTGTCGAACCGACTTGGCGTGACCAAATGCGGGTAGGTTAGACTTCTCCCACCGACGCGGGGTGGAGCAGCTCGGTAGCTCGCTGGGCTCATAACCCAGAGGTCGCAGGTTCAAATCCTGCCCCCGCTACGAA
>JBAYVO010000117.1:0-6854 GCA_041674545.1 Candidatus Nanopelagicales bacterium
CACCGGTGCGATCCCAGGCTTCTCTGCTTCGCCTGATCCATTGGACTTCGGGAGCCAGGTTATTGGATTTCCATCATCACCCGAGATCGTGACCGTCACGAATACCGGCGGAGCGCCTTTGGTATTCGGTGCCGGGGCAGTCGCCTCCTCGGACCCGGCTTTCGCGATCCAAAACGATAGTTGCTCAAGCCAATCGATCGCCGCCGCGGGGACGTGCACGGTCTCCATCGTGTTCACCGGCTCAGGGGTAGGGGCCGCGATGGCCACCCTGACGTTCACCAACAACGCCAGTGGGTCGCCGCACACCGTTGCGATGAGTGCATCAGTTGTAGATCCCCCCGGCGTCCCAGGTAAGCCAACTGCGACGCAGACTGGCCCGGGCGAAGCGACGGTCACCATCACTCCGCCGACCACTGGTGGCCTGGTGACGACCTACAAGATCACGACGGCGCCCGGTGGCGCTACGTGCACGATCGCGGCTGATGCGAATCCGCTGGCTTGCACGATCAGTGGTTTGACGGCGGGCAAGACCTACACGTTCACCGCCCAGTCGATAACTGGGTCCGATACCACCGCTGCGTCTGAACCATCGTCGCCGTTGACGCTCGCGGCTGCTACCTCGCCAATCGTCACCATCAAGAGCGGCAAGGTCACCGGCAAGGGCAAGAAGAAAAAAGTCAACCTGAGCGGAGCGACGCGCAAGTCGTCCAAGACGGTGTACGTGTACCGCGCAACGAGCAAAAACAAGCCCGCTGTCTTGGTGGCAGTCCGCAAGTCGAAGTCGGGCAAGTGGGGCGCCAAGAAGGTCAGCCTCGGCAGGCGTCAATCGGCGTTCTTCTGCGCGCGGGTCGGCAGTTACGTCAGTGATCCGATTCGCGTGCCAAACGTGCGCAGCGCAATGGCGGGCCGCGCACTCCCATCTGCAGTTGTCCGCGGCGATCAGATCTTCTGCGCGTAGTCGGGGAGCTTTCACGAATTGGTGTGCGTGATGAGTGTGGCTATAGCGCACTCATCACGCACACCAATTAGAAAATCGGTGCGCGGAGGCGGCAACTAGGGAATTTGACCGAATTCGTGGCGCCGGATCCAGGCATGCATGGCGATTCCGGCTGCCGCCGAGGCGTTGATGGATCGAGTGGAGCCGAACTGGCTGATATGGAGCATCACGTCGCACAGTGCTTGAGCCTCACGGGACATCCCGGGGCCCTCCTGGCCGAAGAACATGATGCATTCGCGCGGCAGGTCGTAGGTCTCAATCGGCTGACTGCCCTCAAGGATGTCGATCCCGAGTACGGGCAGTCCGGATTCCTCGCACCACTCACCGAAGGCCGCGACGCTCGGGTGATGCCGGACATGCTGGTACCGGTCAGTCACCATCGCGCCGCGGCGATTCCACCGCTTCTCGCCAACAATGTGGACCTCGGCCACCAGAAAGGCGTTCGCCGTCCGCACGATTGATCCGAGGTTGAGGTCCTTCTCCCAGTTCTCGACTGCGAGATGAATCGGGTGGCGCCGTTGATCGAGGTCGGCGCGGATCGCATCCATCGACCAGTAGCGGTACTCATCGCCTACGTTGCGGCGGTCGCCGTCGGCGAGGAGCTCCGGGTCAAGCCGCGGGTCCTCTGGCCACGGTTGGGGATGAGGCCCTACGCCGACCTCTGGCACGGCGTTCGCCTGTTGGACTTCCCCGTCGCTCACCCCGGCAGCGTACGTCGCCCAGTTCGGCACCTCACGACCGATTCGGTCAACCGCTCGTTCACCCAATCCGGCGAAACACCGGCGTCGACCGGTGCACCCGCGCCATCCGAGTGTTGATCAGTGGGCGCTGAGGCGATCAGCCTGCCAGGATAGGTGGACGGTGCCGACCCCGTGGGGGTGGGCCGCATGTGTACGCAGTCACCACATCCACGAGGAGTATTGCCAATGCCAATCGCATCCCCTGAGGTCTACGCCGAAATGCTCGATCGCGCGAAGGCCGGGAAGTTCGCGTACCCAGCGATCAACATCTCGTCATCGCAGACCATCAACGCGGCGCTGGCTGGATTCGCTGAGGCCGAATCCGATGGCATCATTCAGGTCTCGTGGGGCGGCGCGAACTATGCCTCCGGCCCGACGGTCAACAACCTCGTCGACGGCACGATTGCGCTCGCGGAATACGCGCACACCGTTGCAAAGAACTACGACATCAACATCGCGCTTCACACGGACCACTGCCCGCCGCAGCGGCTCGACGACTGGCTGCGTCCGCTGCTCGTGGTCGCCGATCAGCGAACGGCTGAGGGCAAGCCCCACTACTTCCAGTCGCACATGTGGGACGGCTCGGCGATCGAGCTCGAAGAGAACCTCGTCATCGCCGAGGAGCTCCTTGAGAAGTGCCACCGCAACAACACCATCCTCGAAATCGAGATCGGCGTTGTCGGTGGCGAGGAAGACGGCGTTGAAGCCAAGCACGATGCGAAGCTCTACTCCACGCCCGAAGACGGCCTGCTCGCCGTCCAGCACCTCGGCCTCGGCGAGAAGGGCCGCTACCTCGTTGCCGCAACGTTCGGTAATGTGCACGGCGTCTACAAGCCAGGCAACGTCAAGCTGCGCCCGGCCGTCCTCAAGGAAATCCAGGACGCCGTCGGCGCGAAGTACGGCAAGACCGATCCGTTCGATCTGGTGTTCCACGGTGGATCCGGATCTCTGCCGGAAGAAATCAGCGAGGCGCTTGATTACGGCGTAGTGAAGATGAACGTCGACACCGATACCCAGTACGCCTTCACGCGCCCAGTGGTTGATCACATGCTGACGCAGTACGAAGGCGTGCTGAAGATTGACGGCGAGGTCGGCAACAAGAAGATGTACGACCCGCGCGCCTGGGGCAAGAAGGCCGAGGCCGGAATGGCTGCTCGTGTGGTGGAGGCTTGCACCGACTTGCGCTCGGTCGGCACTAGGATGCGCTAGATCGTAAAAACCCAATCGATGGGTGTCGGGTTAGCCTTCGGGTTGACTCGGCACCCATTTGCTTAAGGGCGGTGAACATGAAGGCATACGCAAAGTCCGGGCTGGAGATCTTCGCCGTGCTCATCGTGGCGCTCGCGCCATTCTTCATCGCGTCACGGATCTGGTGGGCCGGGATCGCAACAGTCGCGATCTTCACCTTGTTCGTTGCAGTGTTCGCTACCGCGACTTTGGGTCCGGAAGTCGGCATCCGGTTTTTGTTGGCTTTCGTCGTGATCGGGACCGTCGCGATAGCCGTGAGCGGGAGCCCGCTACTCGCCGCGCTGTTAGTTGCCGCCTGCGCGTACGCGATCGCGATGTGCGCCTTGCGTGGCCTGACGACCGCGATGCTGCAGATCGCGATCTTTGTGCCGTACCTGATTCATGCCTCGCCCGCGCCGCCGCCGGGTGGGTCGCGGGATGCCGCCTACTTCATCGCCGTCGCGGTGACGATTCTCCTGGCCGGCACGTGGGGCACCGCGATTGCTTGGCTTGTCCTGCGGAACAAGCCGTTGCCGAAGCGCCCGGCGATCCCTTCCCGACATGACGCGGTGCTGGCGGGTGGGATCGTGGCAGTTGTCACCGGGTTGATCACATATGTTGCGCTGAGCCGGGCAGCTTCCACGGAGTGGGTGTGGATACTGCTGACCATATTCATCCTGACAAAGCCGACGCCCGGGCTGAATTGGAGCCGTGCGCAGTCTCGTGTGCTCGGCACCGGTATCGGTGTTGCGGTAGCGGCGCTTGTCGGAGTGCTCGGTCTGCCGACCCTCGTCCTCAACCTGCTCGGCGCGCTGACGATGACTGCGGCGTTGACGCTGCAACTTAAGGGTCAGCCCTACTGGATCTACGCGAGCCTCCTCACCCCTGCGGTAATTTTGGTCGATTCTGCCGCGAACGACACTGGCGAGCTCGCGCTCCAGCGTTTCGTCTTCACGGTGATTGGCGCGGTATTCGCGATCGCGTTGGCTGCCGCAATCAACGCGTTCGTCATCACCAAAGACGAGGAAGACACAGACACAGCCCCCGGCGCGACGGTTTCTCCAAGTTAGTTGGTGTGAGTTTGGTCCTCACGGACAAACTCACACCCACTAACTGGATACCAAGCCTTCAGACCCGCTTAGAGTGGGCCTATGAGCCTTCATGAGGACCTTCTTGGCGGACCGCCGCCCACGTACTTGCCCGAAGACCCCGCAACCCTGGCGGAGCTGGCCGGTGGCGCGTTGCCGGCACAGGTCGCGGCCGATCACCCGACGTCGAGCCTGGCTTGGGCGATCCTGGCTGACGAAGCCTGGGCTGAGGGCCGCACGATCGAGTCGTACGCGTTCGCCCGGACCGGATACCACCGCGGGCTCGACGCACTGCGTCGCAATGGTTGGAAGGGCCACGGGCCCGTTCCGTGGGAGCACGAGCCAAACCGTGGGTTCCTACGCTGCCTCAATGCCCTAGCCCGCGCCGCCGCAGCTATCAACGAGACCGATGAAGCGCAACGTTGCAGCCAGTTCCTAGTCGATAGCTCCCCCGCCGCAGCGGACGCCTTGGCGTAGTTCGTGCATGCCTAATAACTCCGGCTCGCAATTGGCGAAGGCTCCACCAAACTTCGGTGGAGCCTTCGCCAATTGCTAGTTCCGAGTCACACCTTCCAGGTCCGTGTCCATTTGGAGGATTTGACCGTCCCCTTGTACTTTTCCTTCGGCACAGCCCGAATCGTGACCTTGATCTTCACTCCCGAAGCACCAAGCGTTGTGACGACGACCTTGCCCTTCGACGTCGTCCGGTAGGTGCAGTACCGCATGTCGCCACGAAGGGACTTCGCGGACTTCGTGCAGCGCACCGAGATCTTCAGGTTGCCCTTCGATGAGGTTTTCGCCGAAGTCACCAGCGTCGTTGTGCCTGACCGCTTGACCTTCTTCGAAGCGCTCTTGGCTTCCACCGTGAGTGGCAGTACTGGTTTGGAGGGTTCACAAGTCGTGGTGAATGAAGCCACTTCGCCAACTGCGCTCGCCAGTGGACTTTCGACTTGGGTTGCGAGCACACGGTAGTAGTACGTGGTGCAGTCAGACAGGCCTGTGAGTGCCGTCGTGACATCGGTGTTCGCGCTTGAGCTCGCTTCGGAAGGAGCGGAAGCGACCGTTCCATCGATCGTCGCGAAGCCTGCTGACTTGCTGTACTGCACCGATACATTCGCGGGAGACCCGTTGCCGTTCGCCATGCTGTTGACCGTTGCGCCAGTTATTCCGATGCCTGTTGGTGCGGTGCGTTCCGTCTTGACGATCGGACCCTCGCCGAGGACCTCTAGGGCGCCTTCGCCTCCCTCACCGTCATCGCCGCCATAGCCGTAGCTACTTGAGGAGCTGGGCGCGTACGTCGTGCCGGAGGTGTAGACGGGGTTTGCGTAGCTACCACCCGCGCCGGCACCACCGATGACGCTGGAGTTGTCAATCGGATCGTACGACGAGTTACCACCGCCTCCGCCGCCATATCCGCCGCCCCCACCAGGACCACCGTAGCCGCCGCCCGTGCCTTGATCCCCGACATTGCCACCGTTGGAGTACCCAGTCCCAGCCGTTGAGCCGACAGGATCGATGGTTCCACCATCACCCCCGGTACCGCCTGCTGCCGCGCGAGCACCTGGACTTCCAGCTACCGCAAAGGCCGGATCATCGCCTTCACACGAGCCCGCGATCGTGCCACCGGCCCCACCATTGCCGGTGCCGGCCGAGTTTCCACCCTTGCCGCCACAGGTGGTTGCCCCGTCGCCACCGGCCGCGGTGCCGTTGGCCGCTGCGTCGCCACCACCCCAGAGCGCGCGGTCTCCTGTGTTGGCGTCACCTTGTGCTGAGCCGCCACCGCCGCCAGCTTCCAGGAGAAGGACGCTGCCGAGTGTGACGGCCGAACTACCACCGCCACCGCCCGCCATGTCGCCACCGAGTCCTTGGACGAATGTCAATGTGCTGCCGGCAGGAACAGAAATCGTGGTGCTTATCTCTGCGCCCCGTCCACCTACCACGTAAGGGCTTCCCGCCTCACCGGATCCACCGCCGGCGCCAAAGATTGTCACGGGGATGCTCACCGTCTCGCCTGACCCCAAGGTGCCCGACACGGTGCAGGTGGTGTCGCTCGTGATGGGTGACAATGAGGCGCACGTTGCGGCGGCTGCGGGGGAGGCAGCAAGCGCGAGGCTCGCACCCATCAGTCCCACCGTGGCCACACTGGCAGTGATTGACCTGATTCGGTTCATTCTTCGTCCTCTTGTGTTGGATTACAGACCTAACGGTTGAGTCTGGAGCTAGTAGAGTGCATGGCGCTCGGCTTAGCGCGCCCGCAGGATGCGTCGTTGAAATATGAACCACTTGGTTCACCTTAGGATCGACGTTTTCACCTTCGGCTTCGCGATTCGCAGCTGACGGGCTAGACTCTCGGGTGTTTGCCTGCGATCACTCACGATCGCGACATCGCATTTGCGCCGCGACAAAGCGCGCGCCAAGGAGCCAATCAAGATGCCCGCAGTAGTGCTTGTCGGTGCCCAATGGGGCGACGAGGGCAAAGGAAAAGCCACCGATCTACTCGGCGGCAGCGTTGACTATGTCGTTCGGTACCAAGGTGGAAACAACGCAGGCCACACCGTTGTCATCGGTGATGAGCGTTATGCGCTGCACCTTCTACCTTCAGGGATTCTGACGCCGTCGGTTACTCCGGTTATCGGTAACGGTGTCGTGATCGACCCGGCAGTGCTGTTCCGCGAACTGGCCGGGCTCGACGAGCGCGGCATCGACACGTCGAACCTCAAGATCAGCGCGAACGCCCACATCATCACGCCGTTCCAGGTCGAGTTCGACAAGGTCACCGAGCGGTTCTTGGGCAACCAGAAG